>WAPJ01000027.1 GCA_015520785.1 Candidatus Woesearchaeota archaeon | reverse complement strand
GAATAAACGAGCATAAAATCTTAAAATCCTCTTTTTCTCTTACATTTCCGTATGGCTCGTCCGAGAATGATGGAGAAGAAGTATATTTATGCGTTTGATCCGCTGATAAAGAGGCGGGTTGTGCATGTCGTGCTGAATGGATGGGCAGTCTCGCTCGTCACAGGGCATAAGTTCAAGTATGGGAAGGGCCGATGAGTATGCGCTCTCCGAGTGAGGATATGGTCCTCTTCGATGAGAACAGGATTCTCCAACGGATTTCACACGAGGTATCCGCGGGGAGGCTGATAAACGCACTCCTCCTTTCACATGGGTATATTGAAGCATACCTCTTGGAAATCCTCCTCTATTCTGGACGGTATCCCCTCTCGCGAAGAGCATTAAAACATCCTTCAGCAGGAGGATCGTGGAGAATATTGAGAAGATCAGCTTTACCAACCTCCTCCATATAAACCTGATCATCGGGAATATATCCTCTTCAATCTACGAGAGGATTCAAACGTTCAACAAGAAGAGGAATACGATCGTGCACGAGCTTATCAGTATTGACCTCGCGAGCGAGAAGGAACGGAAGAATCTTGAGAAGCAGATACGGAATGCGATGAGTCTCTGCACCTACCTCGCCAACGTGTATAAGCGGAAGATTCAGGAACGATCAGCCTCGCTTGAAGACCTCCATTAACCTCCAGCGTCTCCCGCTCTCCTAATCCCCCTCTTCTGGGGCGTAACCTTCATAAGAAACCAGGCCTCTTATCCTCTCTGGGGTGATGGGGTATGCTCTTCCCGGATCGGCGTGAGGCGGGCATCATCCTGGCGAAGCATCTTGAACGTGAAGGCGTGCAGGCTGATGGGGTTGTCGCGCTCATGCGCGGCGGCCTGCCCGTCGCGCTTGAAATCGCCCGGCATCTCAAGCTCCCCTTGAAGATCCTCACGGTACGGAAGCTCAGCCTCCCCGGGAATGAGGAATACGCTCTCGGTGCCGTGACGCGTGACATCCTCATCCTCAACCCGGACGTGAAAGACCAACTGCCGGATGATGTGAAAGCCTACCTGCTTAGTCTTGCACGGCGGAAGCGCGGGGAGATCGCGGAGCGTGAGCACGCATGGCTCCACCACTTCCCGGGGGATGTGCGCGACCAACTCCTCACGATCCAGCCGGGGAAGACGTATCTGCTCGTTGATGACGGTCTCGCAACTGGCACGAGCATGCTCGCCGCGGCAGAGCATGTGACGCATCACGAGGCCACGCCTCTTGTCGCCGTTCCCGTGACGAGCCGTGACGCGTATGAACGCCTGGAAGGCCGCTTCATCCGCGTCGTCTATACTGCTATGCCCGAGCCCTTCTACGCGGTAGGCCAATTCTATGAGGACTTCCACCAGGTGGAGGATGACGAGGTACGAGAACTCCTAGAGGAGTATGTTCGAGAGGTGCTCCCTTCTCTTCACGGTTGAGATAGGGCGCCGCTCTTCCTGTCTTGTATGAGGAGTGGTTGATATTTTGGTTTTTCTTTGAGGATTGTTGGCGTGAGAGGTCTCTTCTGAGCCGTTTTCTCTTTTTGGTGTTTGAAGATTTTCTCCTCTCACATGTGGGAATGCTGAAGAAGGAGGGGGAATGCTCTCTTTCTGAGGGATCCTCCGCGCACACTTTTTAAACAACTCGTTTTTTCTTCTTTCTGCTCCCGTAGTGTAGCCTGGATATCATGGAGCCCTCCGGAGGCTCTGACCGGGGTTCGAATCCCCGCGGGAGCACATGATTTCTTTTCTTTTATGCGTCTAATTCTTTGCGTGAATCACGCAGCCAGTCGATGAGTGGCACGTAGTGGACGTCTGCTTTTTTCCCATGCCACTGGATGGTCCGCTTCGCGCGCGTGCGGGGTGTGATGAGATAGGCTTTCGCACGGGTTTCTTCTACCGCGTGGATGAGTGCGCGTTCTTCGCGTGCGGGCGGCGTGTCGCTCGCGGTGACTTGGATGAGCGCGTAGGGCTTCTGCTGCCGGGTCACGTAGAAGTCGACTTCGTACTGTTGTTTGGTCTGGTAGCGGTAGGCCTGCTCGTCCTGGCGGAGGACGCGTTGGATGCTCGTATGGATGAGGAGTTCAATGATGCGCCCCCAGTCGCGCGTGGTCTGTTGTTTGAGGAGGCGGACGAAGCCGGTATCCGCGGGATAGGCTTTGCGTGGTGCGCGGAGGTAGAGGCCTGGCTTGTGCGTGTAGGTTGGGAGGATGGTGAAGAGATAACTCTCGGTGAGGAGGCTGACGAGCTGGCGGACCTTGGCGTAGGGGATGCCCGTCTGGCGGCTGAGCGAGCTTGTAGTAAAGGTGCTGGCGAACGTGTTGAGGAGGGTGTAGGCGAGGTCTTCGATGAGGGGATGGTCTGCTGCTGTCGCGCGGGGGTAGACGTCCCGGCTGAGGATATCCTGGTAGGTTTGGATGATATGCTCATCCTTCCCGTAGAGGACGTATTCGGGGAGGGCGGACTTGGCATAGCCTTCCGGGAGGCTTTCAACTGTGCATGTCTTTCCCGTCCAGGCTTCATACTCCCTCAGGCTGAGTGGATGGACGTGGTATTGTTGGGTTCTTCCGACGAGCTTCCTGCCGATATGCCCGCTGAGGAGCGTGCTTGTTGATCCTGTGAGTGTGATGAAGGCTTCTTCGCGGAGGCTTTCAACCACGCGCTCCCACTCCTGGACTTCTTGGATCTCGTCGAGGAAGATGTAGGCTGGCGAGCTATCCTCGTGGATGAACTCGGTGAGGAGTTGGTAGAGGCGTTCACCCTTCTGGTAGGGTGTGAGGCGGATGTGGAAGAAGGAGAGGTAGAGGATGCGTTCGCGTGGTATTCCTTCTTGGACGAGTTTGTTTATCTCCTGGTAGATGAGATGGGTCTTCCCGCTCCGCCGGAGGCCGAGGATGACGTTAATCTTGCCGGGCGTATAGGTAAGGCTGATTCCACGTGGCTTGACCTGCCAGGCTTTCCCTTCCCAGTGGGGGTTGAGCGGGAGGAATGCGGAGAGCATACGCCAACTGAAAACCCCTTTTATTTAAAAGAGTTTTCAGAATCTTGATACAATTTCCGGAAATTGTTTTGACTTTCAAAACATTCTTTTAAATGACTGCCTGGTTGTTTTTAAACCCTGGTTTCTGCCTCTCCGCGGGGTGTGGTCTGCGTGATGACCGTGTGAACACCCACTGACGCGCACCGCTGACGCGAGTGGCGGATGAGGACACGGAGTAACTTGGGAGCGCCCACACAACCCCGCTTTTTTTCTCCCCTTCGTGGATACGATGCGGGACAGGCGCTTTTTTGAAACCCACCCTTCCGCTTCTGAGCATGCTCTCGCAGGACGTGCTCTACACGCTCTCCTTTCCCATCCTCACGCTCGGCTACTACTTGGAGGAACGCTACCGGCGGAAGGCAGAGTATCCCTTCCTCCGCACGCTTGTCGGCCTGGGCGTAACGTATGGGACTGTTGGCATGCTCCACTTCCTCTCCGCGCAGGGTGTGGAGAGTGGGCTTGAACGCCTCCTCAACCAGCCCATGGGTGATGTTACGCTTCAAGCACTCACTGGCGTGTACGGGGTCTTCTCGCTTGCAACGCTTGTTTCACGCTACGAGCAACGTGTGAGGACTGCTGGGGAAGAGTAAGATAAGCCTCTTAAACTCGTCCCCTTTAACGTTCGGCATGGTCGGCCGGTATCGGATGATCCTCCGACGCGTGAAGGAGGAAACCTCTACCGTGCGAAGCTTCTTCTTCACCCCGGAGGCTGGTGAACGCTTCACGTTCAAGCCAGGCCATTTCGTCAATCTCAGCTTCGTGGACGAGCGGGCCAGTCTCGGCCACCGGAGTTTCAGTATTAGTAGTAGTCCTACGGAGGATGCCGTCCGTCTCACGATCCGCCGTGTTGGTCGTTTCACCACGGAACTCTTCGAAGCAGAGCCTGGCACGGCGTTCAGCATGCTCGCACCCCTCGGCCTCCCGTATATTCGTGATGAGGATCCGGGGAAGAAGTACGTGCTTATCGCGGGTGGCACGGGCATAGCACCCTTCCGCAGCCTGATCAAATACATGCAGGATACCTCTTTCAAGCCGGAAACCCTGCTCTTCTATAGTGCACGCTCCTCGGAGGATATTATCTTCCATGACGAGTGGGATGGCTTGCTCGTGCATACCAATGCCCGGCTCATCATTACGCTCACGCGTGAAGCGCCTGCTGACTGGCAGGGTGAGCGTGGGCATGTTGATATTCCCATGCTCCGGAAGTATGCGGGTCGGCTTGAAGACTGGGAGTATGTCTTGTGTGGGCCGCCGGGCATGGTTGACATTCTTGCTTCCGAGCTTGAAGCGGCTGGCGTGCCACGCAGGCAGGTGAAGCGTGAACGCTGGACGTGAGCTAGGCTGATTATTTTTCTGTGGAAGTTCTTTCTTCTTTTATGTCACCGTGTGTTTTGTTCGTGAGGGAGAAGAGAGGGTTTGTGGAGGAATGAAGGGGGCTCTTTTTGTGTGGATGGTGGGGAAGGTTTTTTTGAAGGAGAAAAGGGGGAATGTGATTATGAGTTTTGAAAATGTACCTCTTTTACCCCCTTCCTTTTCTTTTTTTATTGTCGGTGAGGTTTCAATGGTTTTTTTGAATAACCGCATTTTTTCGGGATGGAAAAGCCTCTTTCATTAAATTCTATTATTCACCGGTTCCTCAATTAGAGGTTGCAGACGCTTATTCTGGTGTTTATTCTCTGCGTGCATGTTGTTTGTGCTTTCACTTGCTTGTTACGAGACAACCTTTATATATTCACGCTTATCTAAACGAGTAGCGTCTTTCAGCTACTGGCAGTGGTTTACACCGCCTAGTGTGGGGGCGGTCGTAACTCTCAGTAAGAGACGAAAACAAACCATTTAAACATGCTCTGAAAAAGTGGAGAGAGGTGCAACACGCATGAGAACACGCATGCCACTCTATGCAACCCTCTTCGCCCTTGTCATTGCAAGCCTGGGCGTTGCCTTCGCGGCAGTGCCTGGTGGTGCGAGCGTGACAAGCAGCGATAAGGGTGAATTCCCCCCGAGCACGGCGGGAACGATTGACGTGAGCGCAGGCCACGTCTATAACGCCAGTCTTGACGCGAACATGAGTACCTTCCGCTGGGCTGGTGTGTACGGTAACACGACAGGTACCATCTACCTGGGTGACAGCAGCAGCCAGTACATGTACAGCTGGACGGCAGAGGGTAACCTCGTCTACATGAGCACCGCGAACGCGGTCACCTGGAGCAGCCTTGCGGACGCGGACGCTGCAACCGTGACGGGCGCACTCAGCTTCCTCGCAACAGGCTCAGACAGTTATGCCAACACCTTCACGGGTGCTGCAGAAGACATTGGGAGTAACCTCTTCAGCATCACGAGCGACTATGCCTTCACGTATGATAATACGCATGCAGGCGCCTGGAAGACGTACAGCCTGACGGACGGCACGAACCTCGTCTGGGCTGGCAAGGTCAATGCTGGCGGCACCGCCTATAATGGCGAGGTTGCCGACTTCCAGATGATCGTGCCAGAAGACGGGAGTAGTGCTGGCGCAGGCACGCCCACAACCTACTACGTGTGGGTTGAACTCGTCTAAGCCAGGCCAAACACTTCCATCCTCCCAAAACCCTTCCCTCTCTAACTCTTTCCCACTCATCCCCTCACAAGCCTCCCGTGAAGCATGAGGGAATGACCCAATCATGAGGACATACTCATCTCGAGGTGACGTGCAGATGAAATACGCATGGTATGTAGTGCTGGCCGCACTCCTCCTCGTCCCCGCAGTCCTCGCGGCACCCCAGGGTGCCACTGTGAGCGTGGGCGCGAGCGAGCGTGGAC
>WAPJ01000026.1 GCA_015520785.1 Candidatus Woesearchaeota archaeon | reverse complement strand
GAGCGTGAGCACAAGCTCGGTGGGCGTGTCAATCCTCACTGGCAGCTCGGCAGTACAACTCGTACTATACTCCTCCCCGATAATCCCCTGATCGGTCTGCTCTGCTTCGCGGCTGAGCGTGAGCACTGGCTGACAGGTGATCGGCGTGGTACTCAGCATTCCCTCAATGCGAAGTGCTTGTGGGACGCGCTCCTCACCCTCCATCGGCGTGCAGGCGGCGCGCATTCCCTTGTCATTCTGCATGATGCTCGGCTGGCCGCGAAGCGGATTTGTAAAGACGAGGCGGAAAGACGCTTTCGTCCCAGCCTGAGTTGGTGTGATGATGAGATCCTCCACGCGCGCGAGCTGGAGGGGTGCGCGCTGCGCGGTGAGCATCCTGCTCGTGCCGGGCGTGCAGAGGCTTCCCGTCGGATCATACGGCTTATCCACGGGTGCGGCGCAGACGCTCACACTCACGCTTTCACGCACGGTATAGCATGCGCTAATCTGGAGCGTGTCTTCCATGCGGGGGAGGAGTGCTGGCAGCCTCCCGGTAAGCCCGATGAGCAGCGTCTTCCGGCCGGGCGTGCAGCGCGCATCAGGCACGGCTGGGGGGAGGCTCAGCCTTACGGTAAGTGTTGATCCTTGCGCTTCCACGCCACGCGTCCGGCTGAGCATGCTCAACCGGCTCACGTCCGGGTGGAGCGTCGTGAGATGAAGCCTGACATTCGCCTCCTCGCGCAGGGGGTTTTCAAGGATGAGCCTGTATGCTCGCTGCTGCCCGTCGGGAAGCGTTCCTGGCACTGGTTCAAGCTTAAGATTAACACCAACCGTCCCCCCGGGACAGTCTCCTATCGCGCTACTCCGTGTGATCCCGCCTGGGCTTGGATGCTGCTGCCAGAGCCAGACACCAAGCCCTGCAAGAAGGAGAATGAGGAAGATGATAAAACCACCAGACCCTTTCCGCATAGACACTTCCACTCCCTCCGGGCTTATAATACTTTTCCCTCTCACTCTCCGTCTTCTTCTCCTCTATTCAACTCCTTTTCTTCTCTCCCCTTCTCCTCCTTCTTTTCTTCCCTTCCACCTCTTCCTTTTTTATTCCCTCCATCTTCTCCTTTTTCCTCTTCTCTCCGTCTTGATAGGATTGGAGATGAAGAACCCCTAAGGCGAGGATGAAGAAAGAATATGGTATGATTAAGAGGGTGAGAGAAGATGAACATGCCACGCCTTCATGAGGAGGCTATCGTGTACACGGTAAGCCTGCTAATCTCACTCTCAACGCGTGGGACGAGCTGAATATAATTCTCGCCCTCACGCACGTCACGCGTAATATCCAGCGTCACGGTTTCTCGCACCGCGTAGCGGGGCATGCCATTCACACTCACATCAACTGAAGCCCTGCTGAAGCGTGGAATCTCAATCCGGAGGAGGACCTTCCGCTTGCCAGCCTGAATATCCCCCCAGGCGAGATCAGTAATACGGAAATAGTAGACGGGCTGGATCGGCTCGCGCAGCACGGTGACGAGCGTAGGACTATCAAGCCTGAGCGTGCCATCATACACGCGCAGCCACACACTATTCTCCCCCACCCGCAGGACGCGCGGGGGAATATCAACGCGGAGTGGGCTGCCGCAGCGGACGGGCGTGGAGAGGAGCGTCTCACCATTCACCACGACCTGCACAAGCCGTGGAGGCTCGTGACAGGAGGGTGTGAGGATGAGATACGCGCTCTTCACCTGCGCATACTCTTCAGGTGCGAGCGTTACTGTCTGCAAGCTCTGCGCGGCACGCTCATCCACCACACTCCCCAAGAGTTCAACACGATCAATCCGTACCTCGTACGACCGCCAGAAGGCATACCATGGTGGGCTTTCCAAGCGGAGCGTGATCGTATGCTCACCCGCATCCTCCAGCATGTCCGAGGGAATAGGGATTGTTATGCTCCGCACCACGCCACCAATACGCTTCCCCGTGAGCAGCTTACCGTCAACATACACGTACAGCAGCGGCCGACCATTCAACGCGGTCACGTCTGAAAGCACGAGCACAACCCGCGCGACACGCTCATCAGGACTCACGCGGAGCGGGAGCGTGAGGACACGCTCATCACGATAACTACTCGTGAGCAGGACATCCTCACGGCTTGCGAGACGCCGATCCTCCCGTACGGATGTCAAGTAAGCATCATTC
>WAPJ01000025.1 GCA_015520785.1 Candidatus Woesearchaeota archaeon | reverse complement strand
CCAGCATCCAGGATGGCAATGCTTGCCGTGGCAACCTCAAGCCCGGCGGCAGCGCCGAGATCAGCCTTACTCTTCACGCTCACGACGGGAATACCCTTCTCCTTTCCAAGCAGGGGGAGGTGGAGGACGATTTCCTTCGGCTGAACATCATCCGCATACACGACAAGCACTGCAGTGCCGCGTTCTAATGCCTTAGTAGTCTCGTTCGTCCCACGCTTCAGCTTACCCGTCCTGGCAGCAGTCTCAACAATATCAAGCACGAGGCTCTCATCAACCATGGGGAATCCCTCCATACGCACGTCTTCTTCATGGTAAGCCAACAGTATGGCTTAACACGTTGTAATGAGGAGTCGCCTCCTCCTTCCGCTCCGCGGGGAGCGTCATCAGTCACCGGAAGAATCAGCCAGCAACACGAAGGGGTTTAAAAGAATTATGGCTCAAGATGGTTTCCTGCGTATTACATCAGCATGGTTCTCATCAACCATCTCATTCTCCATGAGAACCATATCCTAAAGTGCCATCCTAGAAGCATCGCCTTCCTTCGCGTGAGGATTCAAAGCTCCCTCTGAAAGAAAGGATACATGGATACTAGCATGGAGAAAGGAAGGAAAGGAAAAAGAGGGAGAAAAAGGAAACGGAAGGAGGAAGAAGGAAAGAAGCAGAAGAACTTTACAAGTCCTTCGCCATGACCGTCTTCCGATTATTCGCCTTCGCACGGCGGACGGCCTCCTCGAGCAGCTGCTTCACCTTTTCCTCGAGCGCGTCAGGCAGATCACCCGCCATGCTCACCTTCTCACCCGCCGCCTGCTCGAGATATTCCTTCACCTTCGACTTTACGATCAGACTCATACGAAAACCACCTCATTCACCTTATCAACCCCCACACAGGGGTATACGCAAGAGGAAGAACACCCTTCTTTATAAAGAAATACGGGCTGGAAGCGCGCATATGCGTCAAAGCGCGTCTTTCAGCATCCTCGTGCTCATCCTCCTGAGCGCATGCACCGTCCTCTCCCCACAGGGAAAGGGAAGTACGGAGGGCTGGGCCTACTGGCTTGAGAATATCACCCCCGTACAATTAGAACGCCTGCCTGAACGAATCCTCGTAATAGACCCAACCTTGGATGGGAGGACGCGCATCCCAGCCAGCATTATCAGACAGCTCAGAGCAGAGGGAAAAGAAGTGTACGCATATCTGAGTATTGGCGAGGCAGAAGCCTACCGGGACTATTGGCGGGAGGAATGGCAGGCACGGCCGCCTGCATGGCTCGGACAGGAGAATCCAGAATGGAAAGGGAATTATGGTGTCGCCTACTGGCATCCCGCCTGGGAGAGGACTATTCTCAACGAGACCGTGCGGATCATGCGTGAAGGCTATACCGGCTTGTACTTGGATAAGATTGACCGTTTCGAGGAAGCCGCGGCTGAGGGCATCCTCAGCGAGGATGAGGCCGCGGAGCGGATGATCCAGTTCATCCAGAAGATCCGCGAGGCATGCCGAGTGGTAGAGCCCTCCTGCAAGCTGATCCTGCAGAATGGTGAACGCCTCCTCGAATATAATATGAGCATCCTCCGCATGGTAGATGGCTTCGCACTGGAAGACCTCTGGCAGGATGGCTGCACACCCCAACCCTCAGGGGAGGTCATGGAAAGGCTGAGGCTGGCACGCACGGCACGCAAAGCAGGGAAGAGAATTCTCATCGTCGAGTATGTTGAAGATTGTCCTGATCGCGAGGCACTCATCCACCGTCTCAAAGAGAGAGCACAGGAAGAAGGTTTTATCCTGACGATTGGCACGCGCAGCCTTGCCACGCCATCACACACGCCAGGCGAGGAAGAATAAAAGGGGAGGAAGATTAAAAAAGCCCACCTCACGGCTTGGCAGGGCATGTTCCCGAGGGATGTGCTTGAACGCGAAGTCATCTACAATCTCATCAAGAATAAGGGAGAATTCAGGCTGAAGAATGTTCTTGGCAGCCTGCTCCGTGAGCATCCCGACTGGCGGCAGCATATTCCAGCACTCCGCGAAGAACTCGAGCGTATCGCACGGGAGTATGCGCGATTCACGCTCGACGAGCTTGAACGACTCGCAGCAGAAAAACACGTTCGGATTGAGGAAAAACCCCGGGAGAAAGCACTGCCACGCGTGCCACCACCCCCACCTGGCAGGCAGTTCACCGTCCGCTTCCCACCCGAGCCGAGCAAGCACTTGCATATCGGCCACGCGCTCAGCGCGCTCATCAACAGCCTCTACGCGGAAGCCTATCATGGCAGGTTCATCCTCCGCTATGAGGATACGAATCCCGAGAAAGCAGCTGGCGAGTATGTAGAAAGCATCCGCGAGGACGTGAAAGACTACCTCCAGATCAGCGTGAGCAGTGAGAGTTACGCGTCAGACCACATGCACGAATTCTACCGTGCAGCGGAAGACCTCATCCTACAGGGGAAGGCATACGTGTGCACGTGCACGCGCGAAGAAATGCAAGCCAATCGGAGAGAAGGAAGAGCATGCGCGCACCGCGAGCAGAGTGTGGAGGAAAACCTGAGCCTCTGGCAGGCCATGCACACCCACCTCGAGCCTGGCAGCGCGGTTTTACGCTTCAAAGGAGACATGCAGAGTAAGAATATGGCCCTCAGGGATCCCGTCCTCATGCGGATCAGCACGACACCACACTATAAGCATGGCAGTGCCTATCGCGTCTGGCCCTTATATGATTTTGAGAATACGCTCATGGACGCGTGGGAGGGCGTCACGCATATCTTCCGGAGTAACGAGTTCGGCACCATGCGCATAGAACTCCAACAAGCATTACGCGAAGCACTCGGCATTCAAGAACACCCCCACGTCTACCAGTATGGACGATTTGAGATTATTGGGAGTGACACGCAAGGCCGCATCATCCGAGAGAAGATCCGCGAGGGAGTCTATCATGGCTGGGATGATCCTCGGCTCGTCACGCTTAAAACCCTCAAGCGCCGGGGCATCCTGCCAGCAGCATTGCGAGACTTGGCACGCGAGGTCGGCCTGAGTAAGAGCGTGACACGGCTCGACTGGGATATGATCAGCGCGTATAATCGGAAGCATGCGGATAGCAGTGCACACCGCTATACAGGCTTTCTCACCGAGGAAGTCGTGGAAATCCAGATTGAAGGTGTGAGCGAGGTTGAAGAAGTCCGCCTCCCATTGCATCCCACGAAGCCTGAGGAGGGAGAACGCGTCCGCATCGTCACGAATGGGCGTGTCCTCATCAGGAAGGATGATCAGCGTGGCATGATCAGGCTCATGGACTTCGCCACTATCCGAAGGAGAGAGAATACCGTGTACGAGCTCGTCAGCCGGGAGATCCTCCCTGAGGATAAGCGCGCGAAGCGGATTATCACCTGGCTCCCCGCGAGCGAGGATCAGCTCGTCAAGGCCCGAATCATGCTCCCCACCGCAGAGGAAAAAGAGATTATCATTGAGAAGAGTGTCCTCACCGAGCGGGAAGGCGCGATCATCCAGCTGGAACGCTACGCGTTCGCACGCATCGATAGGAAGGATCCTCTCATCCTCTGGTATAGTCATCCCTAAAAGTGGAAGTACAACTGCAATCCACCCTCATTCTCCAAAAGGAGTAATCCCCTCTTCTTCCTCAACGATTCTTTCCCTCTCATTCCTTCTCCAACACCATGAAGAAGATCATAATAAAGGAAAGGAAGAGAAGAGTGAGGATGATCGGGAGGAGCAGGGGAGAGTGAAGAAGAGAAAGGAAGAGATGAAGCGTCTTCTCGAGGAGAGAGGAGTAAAGGATGAAGAGTGGAGGGGGGAGGAGAGAATGAAAAAGCTATGGGAGAGGAAAGGGGAGAAGAGAGGAAGGAAAAGAATATGGCTTACCTGCTCGCGTCCGCCTGGCGTTCAAGCTCAAGCTTCTTACTAATCGCCACGCTCTCAGGCTTTGACTGCCATGCAGCGATCAGTTCATCCGCGAGGGCTTCGCTCAGCTTCTTCCGACTATTGAAGGACTTCTGATACGCGCCCTGCGTAATATAGCGGAGCGCGAGATCAACACGCCGCTGGGGTGCACATTCCACCGCCTTCGGATAGCGTGCACCACCATACTCAATACTCACGACTTCCTCGCGCGGAGCGGCATGCTCAATCGCCTTCACCACAACAAGCAAGGGGTTCTCGCCCGTGCGCTGTTCGATGAGTTCGAGCGCTTCACGCATGACCTTCGTGATCGTCGTAACCTTCCCCGTATTATGCCCACTACTAATATAATGCTTCTTCCCCTTATGCCCCGCGACCTGGAGCTTGTTCATGAGGCGTTCGAGAATGAACATGTTACTCTTATGGAAGCGCTGCCGTGCGAATGGCGCACCAGTCCGGGGCGCGAAGCGGGGCTTCAGATTAATATACGGCTGGAGGCCAGGATCATCAACAGTGATACCCTCAACGCTCCACTTGCCGAAAACCTTAACGTCAGCAGCATCCATACGCGACCACGGCAGACACGAATCGTTTAAAAAACTAGTGGTTGTTAGGCTTTGGGAGGTGAATGCGTATGAGCCTTACATTCGAGGAATATCAGCGTGAAAGCCGGAAGACAGCACAGTATCCATCGCCCGGCGGGCTGGGTTTTGTCTATCCCGCACTCGGCCTCGCCGGAGAGGCTGGCGAAGTAGCGGAGAAGGTGAAGAAGATCATCCGCGACAAGGCTGGACGGCTTGATGATACGACACGCGCAGCACTAAGCAAGGAGCTTGGCGACGTCCTCTGGTATGCTGCACAACTCGCCACGGAACTCCAGCTTGACCTTGGGAAGATCGCCGAAGAAAACCTCCGGAAAGTCTTCTCACGCTTAGAACGAGGAAAGATCCAGGGGGAAGGGGATGATCGGTAAAACTCCTCCCAAATCTTCCCTCCACCTTCCTCCTCCAACAC
>WAPJ01000024.1 GCA_015520785.1 Candidatus Woesearchaeota archaeon | reverse complement strand
CCCCCTCATTCGCGAGGCAGTCGCGCATGCGCGGGATCTTGGCAGCGTGAGGCTGGGCGTGCTGGGCGTTGCCGCGCCTGTTCGCGGGGGAGAGGCGGGATTGACGAATCATCCGCTCCGCGTCCGGCTTGACGAGCTTGAGAAAGCCTTCCCGCTCATGGGATGGGCGATGGTGAATGACCTGGAGGGTGAAGCAGCATATCATGCCCAGCTCCTCCGGGAGGTTGACTGGGATGGGCTGCGCGCGTACGAGCATATTCGCGTGGCTGATGCGGAAGTCTCATGCCTCTCCGAATCCTGCCAGCCGGGGCGTGTCTGGCTGATCATCAAGCCGGGTACAGGCCTAGGCGTGAGCATCCTCAAACAGGAGGAGTGCATTCTGGCTTCTGAGCTCGGCCATCTCCCCTGGGAGGGGGATGACGTTTATCCTCGGGGCGAGTGGGAGGATGTGCTCAGTATTCGTGGGATCCATCGGCTCCTTATGATGAGCATGCCTGAGGGAGATGTGCAGGACGTGGAGGTTTTCTTCTCCTCGCGCGAAGCGTATGCGACTGGTCTGCGGCATGAATGGCTTGACCGGTTTGCACGCTATCTCACGCTGCTCAATACGCTCATGGTCGTGGATGGTTTTATCCTTGCGGGGAGGATCCTCAGGAGTATCCCCCCGGATGATCTCGCCTGGCTTGGGAGACGAGTAAGACTGCATGGGGAAGGGCAGGGCTTCTCAGGGGCGAGCCTCCTCTTCATACGAGCAGAATATGCGGGCTTGAAAGGTCTTGCACGGCTCGGCGCGCGTCAGCTTGAAGAGGGATAAGAGGCTTACACGCTTCCCTCATTCCTCGTTTCTCTACCCCTCAGCAAGTCTACTCCCCTTCACGCTCTTCTCCCAAGCGTTACAGATCTTCCTGGTAGATTCCTCCAAGGTGCCCCCAAGGTGAATTGGAATAAATGAGTTAAGAAAAAGAGGAAAAGGTAAAGGATGACAAAAAAAGTGAAGAGGAGAGAAGGATACAGAAGAGAAGAATCATGCTCACACGGTAATGTGATATTCGAAATAATCATCCCAGGGGTTTTCGAGGCGCATCATCTCCTCTATGCTGAGGCGTTCAAAATACCTGCGGAAGGGGCGCATACTATTCCCATGCGCACTAATAGCCACGTTCACGCGTTCACGCTTGATAAGCCGGAGGAGGTCGCGGATAAACGCGCGGACGCGCTTCTCCACGTCCCGAATACTCTCTCCTCCAGGAGGGGGGATGGCATACGTGCGGCGGACGAGCATGAGCATGGCATGCCCGAGTTCTTCAACGCTCCGCTTCGCGTCATACGCGTGTAATTCCCTGGGGAGGATGTCTTGCTCTTGGAGGAGGTGGAGGAGGCGTTCGCCCATCATCTTCTGATACGTGGCATGATACACGCCGTTCAGGTCGCCATAATTCCGCTCGCGCATCCGATCATCAATGATGATGCGTTTTACCTCGGGATGATACTTGAGGACAATATCTAAAGTCTCTTTACTCCGTGTGAGGCTTGTGTGGATGGCAATGTCAATCCGCTTCCCCCTCAGCTTTTCTGCGATCTTCTCCGCGTCCTGCCGTCCCTTATCGGTCAGCCGTGCATCATACCAGCCGGTGAAGCGATGCTGCCGGTTAAACGTGCTCTCCCCATGCCTGAAGAGGTAGATACTATAGCGTGGCATAGGAGAAGGGAAGGATGAGTGTGTTTTTATGAATGTTTTCCTCACGCATGATGTTTTCTTCTTCACCCGAAATGTGAAATTCATTATCTCATGCTCCCTCTAAACATCCTCCACCCGCTCTTATTCGAAGGGAACAAGGAGAAGAGGGAATGAGCCTATGAGAAAAGGAGAGGGGAGAAAAAAGAATGTGGAGAGGGAGAAGGGTGAATACGTGGGAGAGTATAAAAAGAAAGAGGGAGAGTAAGAGAGGGAAAAGAAGGAGGGAAGCTGTCGTTTTACTCGTACGCGTCGAGGATCCAGTCAACGTCCACGTTGCTGATATCATCATCAATGACTGGGTGTGGCTTCTCCTGCGGTAAAGCCTCCCAGTAGGTATGCCTCCGCGTCTGGTAGAAGAGGCCGATCGGGATCTTCTCACCATGCGTGACGTCTTCCTCCACGGCTTTTTCCCATGCCTTGTGGAAGTCGTGCGGATCATGCCCCGCATCCTCGAGCGTATAG
>WAPJ01000023.1 GCA_015520785.1 Candidatus Woesearchaeota archaeon | reverse complement strand
ATTCCGAATCCTCCCATCCTTCCCCTTAATCCGCTCCGCGAGTGTTTTCAACGGCTGACCCGTCCTGTGCGTGGCGGTGGGAATCCCGCTGATCGAATTATCAAAATACGTCGTGACATGATACTGCAAGAGGTCCCAGAGGTCTTCAATAATAATCTCTGGTGCGCCAGCATAGATATGCTCGAATAAGCGCTGGTTAATCCGTACGATATCACCCAGCTTGTGCGTGAGGTCATCCTCACTCCGCTCACCGCTCGGCAGCGTAATACTCGGCCGCATCGTCACGGGCGGGATCGGGAGGACTGTGAGGACCATCCATTCGGGCCGCGCAGTGGCCGGGTTAAAACCGAGGAGTTCCGCATCCCCATCGGGGATCTTCTCCAAGTGTGCCCGCACTTCCACCGGGGTCATGCGGCGTTCATCCTCATAGAACGTGTACGGCTTCTCCAGCGTGATTTTGGGCTGTTTTGCCTTACAATGCGGGCACGTCTTGGCCTGCCGTGCCTCGGTTGTGATGAGCTTGACACGCTTCTTCCACGCGTCAATACCCTTAATCTCCCGCTCCCGCTTCAGAGCCTTCCGATGCTCCTCAATCTTCTCCTCGGATAAGAGGAGGCGGCCGCACTGCCGGCACGTGGCGCGGAGCGTATCATACACGCGGTTGATATACTTGATATGAATCACGGGCCTGGCGAGGCTGATATAGCCGAAGTGGCCGACGCATTCCTTCACTCGGCTCCCGCAGGTCTTACACCGCAAGCCGGGATCGATCACGCCCATGCGCAAGTCCATGAGGCCACCATCAACGGGGAAGCCCTCGCGATCATACAATTCTGGCGTGACAATCTTCACCACGGCCATCTTCTTGATCAATTGTGGGCTGAGGAGGCCGAAGTCAACAGCGCCAATCTTCTTGTACAAGTAGTGTTTATCCACGCTCGCCATCATGCATTCACCCATACCAAGGATTAAAACTTGGTTGTTAAACGCAATTTGGGATAGATGCCCATTGACTTGAACTCGTCCAGCAAGAGTTTGAACGCGTAACTCATCTCAATAAAACTCACGCGTCCCTGCTCTCCGCAAACGGTACAATACGCGTGCTTCTTAAACTCGTCATACACGGCGATCATCCCACACCGTTCACATACTGGGACGATCGTCCGATCACTACTGAAGCGTTCTTTCAGGACGAGTGCCGCGCCATGCGACGCGAAGACTTCCTTCTCCATCTCACCCAAGCGCAAGCCACCCTCACGCGCCCTACCCTCGGTGGGCTGGCGTGTGAGGAGCTGGATTGGGCCGAGCGCGCGCGCCTGGATCTTATTCGCCACCATGTGCTTGAGCTTGAGATAGTACATTGGCCCGATGAAAATACGGACTTCAAATGCTTCACCAGTAATCCCATCATACATGGTCTCGGTACCCTCCTCGCGGAAGCCAAGCCTGACCAGTTCTCTCCGAAGGGCTTCTTCAGGCTCGCCCTCGAAGGGCGTGGCGTCTACTTCACGCCCACTCAATGCTGCCGTCTTCCCCCCAATAACTTCCATGAGATGGTTGATCGTCATCCGGCTTGGGATACTATGCGGGCTGAAGATGAGATCGGGCTTTACGCCTGAAGCCGTGAAGGGCATATCCTCCTCCGGTACGATCAGGCCGAGGACGCCCTTCTGCCCATGCCGGCTCGTAAACTTATCACCCAGCTCGGGTGGGCGCGTATCCCGAATCCTCACCTTGGCAACGCGATGCCCCTCATCATTCTCCGTGAGCACGACGAGATCAACAATACCCTTATCCCCATGCTTCAAGGCTGTACTACTCTCCCGCTTCCCCTCGAGGCCGAAGCTGAACTGGTCCATGCTACTCATGAAGCGTGGGGGGCTGAGCTTACCAATAAGCACGTCACCCGCCTGTACTTCCGCCTCGGGACTGATCAGGCCGTCCTCCTCGAGCAAGCGATAATCATACTCTGTCCGGTAGCCGACAACCTCCTTGTCGGGAATGCCAAACTGGTCTGAGAGGCCGCCACTATACCTGAGCTCCTCGCTCACGTACGGCTTGAAATAGGTGCTCCTCCCAAAGCCACGGTCAATACTCGCCTTGTTAATAATCACCGCATCCTCCATATTATAGCCGCGATAGCTCATCACGGCCACGACTACTTGCTGGCCGGCAGGATGCTTCTCATACTGTGACAAGTCGTGCATGACAGTCTTCACAATCGGCTTTTGTGGATAGTGGAGGATGCTCACCTCACTATCAATCCGCCGCGCATAGTTCGCCGTGTACAAGCCAAGGGCTTGCTTCTGATTCTTACTCCCCGTATTCACCTTTTGCGCTGCGGAATGATTCAAGTATGGAAGGAGGCTTGTGGAGAGGCTGAACATGCTGAAAGGAGACACCTCAAGGTGCGTATGCTCTGGCGTTAACTCGTCAGGCGTGAAGGCGACGAGCGCATTCTCTTCCTCCGCCGCGTCAAGGTATTCAATAATCCCCTGCCGTACCAGGTCTTGCCAGGAGAGTTCGCCCTGCTCGAGCTTCTGCACGTGCTGCTCCGTCAGCAGGGGCTTCCCATCCTTCACGACGATAAGCGGTCTCCGCAGCCGCCCCTTGGTCGTGCTGATATGCACGTCACCCGTATCCTCATCAACAAACACGTTCACGCCGAGAGGGAGTTCACCCATCCGCCGCGCGACGCGGAGCGTGTCTGCGAACTGCTTCGCATCGGGAACCGTGCCAACATACACGTCATTCAGATAGACGTCCGCCATACGCATCTCCTCACCCACTCCACGAAAAGCTATTATCTGGTTAGTTGAATACTGATGGTCCGATCCCCTCGGCAGGCTGGAGGCCATACTCGGTGAGCTTCTCATACACCTGCCGGGCGTCACTCTCACTCGTAATATGCGCGAGGATGGCCAGGTTCCGTCGGAGGCCGATAGACGATCCCTCAGGGGTTTCAATCGGACAAATCCTCCCGAGTTGGGTGGGATGGACTTCGCGTGCTTCGAAATTCTCCTGGCTCTGACTGAGCGGGATAACCACGCGCTGCAAGTGGCTTAGCATAGCAAGATAATTCAGCCGGTCCAAGCGCTGGCTAATCCCCCGCCGTCCACCAACCCATGCGCCCGTGGCGAGCGCGCTAATAATCTTCTGGGTTAAGAGCTTCTCGCGCACGATACTCCGGAGGCTGGGGAACTTGCCCTTCTTCACCATGCGCTGGAAGTTATAGCGGATATCATTCACAAAGCTCCGCAAGTGCGTGCGCACGAGGTCACCGAGGAGTTCTTCCGAGAGTTTAAGCTTCTTATTCATCAAGTGATCCTTATCATCCTCCGGCAGAATGCCGCGTTCAATAAGGATGAACTTGCGCACATACTTTGCCAGGTTCACGGCTTTCAGCCTTCGGGATTCTGGGGTCATGCCGAGATGCACGAGGAAATACCTGTCCAAGAGTTCTTGGACGCGTTCAATCCGCACATCCCTACTCTGCGAGAATCCTGCTTTTTTTGCAATATAATCCATCGCATCCTCGCCAGGCTGCACGTCAGCAACCTCCATGAGGTTGAGCATGACCTCATCCCATTCCTCCTCGCCAGCAATGAGGCGCATGATCTCCTCATCATCCTCCATGCCTAACGCGCGGAAGAAGGCGAAGAGGGGGACACGTTTAATCCGGCTGAAGGAGAGATAGTAGATGCCATCCTTGAGGCGTTCAATCGTATGCGGGATCTTATAGGCTTCACGCTCACTAAAAATCCGGCCGACATACTCGCTCGGACCCATGCTCGCCCGTGTTACGAGGAGACGGTTGGGCATGAGATCCTCAATCTTCACGAGCACTTTTTCAGTGCCGTTCACGATGAAATACCCGCCGGGATCGTCAGGGTCTTCTCCTGCTTCAATCAGTTTCTCCCTGTCCAGGCCGTAGAGGTTGCAATACTTGCTCTTCACCATGACTGGGAGACTGGCAATCTGGATTTCCACGGTCTCCCGTTGGATGCCGTTAATATGACTGCTCAAGGTGAGATAGACGGGCGCAGCATAGGTTAATCCGCGCATGCGGGCTTCCATGGGCATGATTGGCCGCTCACTCCCATCCGCCTCGATCAGCTTGGGCCGGTCAACCCTGATCTTATCCAGCTGGATATAATAGTCCTCCACTTTCGCGGGGATAATGGCTGGTTCGATCCGCTTATTCTCCGCGATAATCCGGGGGAGTTCCTTCTCGACGAAATTATTGAATGATTCGAGATCGCTCTGCACGAGCGAATGCTCGCGGAAGTAGGTTTCGAGGAGTGTATGCTTAGGCATTCACAACCACCCTGTAAAAGATTGTCTCGCCCGCCGTGGGACTCTTCCGTCGGATACGGATAATATCACCACGCTTCACCTGTAAGTGGCGGATGGCAGGATCATCCTTCCGGATTTTCGGTAGTTCCGCTAGGCTCGTAATACCATACTCCTTGAGGAATGCTTCACGCTCCTCGTCGGAAAGCTTCTCATGCACGGGTATGAGAACATGCTTGATAGGCTCAACCATCCAAAACCCCTCCTCGCGTAGTATGTTTTTCTCCTCATCGTCTGGGAATGGCCCACGATCATGAGTGGGCCGGACGGGATTCGAACCCGCGACACCTGGCTTAAAAGGCCAGTGCTCTACCAGGCTGAGCTACCGGCCCAGTATAAGCATTGATGCGCCCTGGCCGGGATTTGAACCCGGGTCTGAGCCTCGACAGGGCTCCGTGCTAGACCGGACTACACTACCAGGGCAGTAGCGCAGCACAGGCATGCCAAACTCCTTAAAAAGCTTATGTTTTAGACGAAGGGTGTGATGGCGAGGCCTCTTTCTTCCCCTTCTCCTTCAACATCCTCTCCAACAGCCCCCTCTTCCTTTTCTCCTCCATCATGAACGTTCTATACCACAAGAAGAAGAGAGGGATGAGACGCAAACCCGTAAAGAAGCTCTTTTATGCCGAAGCCATCCCATTAGAAGAAGCGAGAAAAAAGGCGTGGATCACCCAATTCTTACCGCTTCTCACCACCCAGCTGGAGGAAGAGCTTCCGCATCACACTCTGCAATGCGGGCTTGGCGAAAGCCACATGCTCCTCCCGCTCCGCGAGGATCACTCCCGTGAGGAGAATACGCGTGAGCATGTCCATCCACCTGACAAGCCTTGCACCCTTCAGGATGAGCGTCATACTCTCCCCTTTCACCCCCTGTACAAGCATGCGGAGCTGTTCGAACATGCTGCTCGTAAACGAGTCCTCCTCAGCCTCACGGAGGAAGAGGAAGAAGACATCATCCACCGCCAGCATCTGCTCGCGGAGGAAGGCGGGGAGCGTATGCACGGCGCTGCTCAACGGGAGGCTCATGCTCAGCATGCCCCGCGTGCTTAAGAGCACGTCACCCAGGAGGCGGAGGCCTGGCGAGTCGTCCACTGCAATCCCCAGGAGGAAGCGCTTCCCCACAGCAGTTGCAAGATGCTCCGCGAAGCGAAGCGTTTCATCCTGCTCCGCGGCACGCTTCAGCATCCCAAGGACGGATTCGAGCGGATAGTCATGCGTGAAGAGCATCCCCTCAATCCGGAGGAGGAGCGGGATACTCGCATACAAGCCAACCTCCGCTGGGAGCGAGTCTGGCAGGGGGAGGACTGGTACGCGGCCCTTCGCTTCGCGGCGGAGGGGACCATTACTCGTCAAGACGAGCTGCTCGACAGGCGTTCCAAGACTCTTCCGCCATGCGCGGATCACATCCGCACTCTCCCCACTCTCTGAGAGCGTTACGAGGAGTGTTCCGGGCGTGAGCATCTCATCATGGAGCGTGAAGGGGGTTTCAACGCGTACGTGCGGGGAGAGCATGCGGAGCATGTCACACGCGAACAGACTACTCCCCGTGGCGAGACAGGTAATCTGCTGGACGTTCAGCCCGGCAAGCCCCTTCGGGAGGCCGAGCTGCATGCCATACTGCCAGGGCAAGTAGGCCTTCCGCACGAGATCACGCATCGTCCCACGCATTACTCATCAACCCGGCATGATCAAACAGCACCCTCCTATATAAACCTACGGGTTTCACCCGGCTCGAGTTCATCAGGAGCGAGTAATACTCTATGGATGAGACGCAGCTTCAGCTTCCACTCCCCTCGTTCATTGTTACTCTTCCTCATCGTATCTTCCCCTATCTCCATCTGCCTCTTCTCTTTTTTCTCTTATCCAATGGCAGCATATCCACACGCAGAATGAATGGTCCTGTGAGGAATGTGAAGGAGAGAGCGAATGAAAGGAAGAAGGGGAGAAGAGAAGATAAGGAGTAGAGGGGAAAAGCAGGTTCGGAAAGAGAAAGGAACGCGTGCAGGAGAAGGGGAGGATGCGCCGCGGGTGGGATTCGAACCCACAATCCCCAAGCGGGGACTGGCTCTCCAGGCCAGCGCACTACCAGGTTATGCGACCGCGGCAGGAGAGGGAGAGAAAGCGTGGATGATTCTTAAAAGTTCATCCCTCTCCTCTTGCCTCCTGCTTCTGCTTATGCCTCCCCCTGCGGAGGATCTGCTCGTAGCGTTCACGGAAGCGTTCTCGCTCCCCCTCATCCAGTTCTGCGAGGTATGCTTCGAGAACCGCGCGGGGGATGGAGGGATACGCGCTGAACGTGTGCGTGAGCATGGCAAGATCATACGCTTGATCCTCCAAGCGCCTGCTCGCCAGGGCAAGCCCATAGTCAATCAGCCAGAAGCGCTCATCCGCGAGGAGAATATTCCGGGGTGTAACATCACCATGCACGATGCCAGCCTTGTGTAAGCGTGCGAGCACCCTGCCAAGCCATCCTGGCAGATGCTCCTCCCACTCTCCCAAGGGGAGTTCGAGGAGTGACCTGCCCTTCACACGCTGAATGCTGAGCGTGAACGCATCCACCCGTTCAATCCGAGGACTGATGCCGAGCTGGGCTGCGCGTGCTTGGAGGCGTTCCTCACGCACCGTCCGCTCCTGCCGGAGGCGTTCATCCAAGTGTGGATGCCGATAGGCCTTGGAGGGACGATGCTTTACAATCCACTCCGCATAGACTTCCACTCTCGCCTCGGCGCCCTGATAGACGCGTTCAGGCTTCTCCACGCGCATCTCCCTCTTCGCAGGCTCAACCATCACCCTGCGGGTGGGGAGGGGATGCTTATAATCCCAGCTCCTCCACACGGAATATCCTCCTTCTCTCAGGCAGAGGACATCTTCTCCTGCTCGAATGGGAGAAGAAGTGTTTTTTCTAGGGAGTGAGTGTAAAGGCAGAGGCATGTGACGCATGAAGCTCATGCTAAAGGCAAGCAGAAAAGCCAGGTTAAGGAATGGAGGGAGCGATAGGAGGGATGAGTGTTTCCGAATGAGAACACAGGTCTTTTAAAGAAAGAAGGGTGTGATGGGACGCGTATGCGCGGCGATCATCCCATTGTGAAATTCCTCATCCTCCTGGGTATTCTCCTCGCGTATGCCGTGTGGGTCGTGCACGAGTATGGGCTTGAGCACGGCCTGCTTGTCACGCTCCTCACATGGGCGTTCTTCGTCACTGCAACGCCTATCGCGGATGCGGGCTTTCTCGTTGACTTCCCCGTCCGCCTGCTCTTCCACCTGCCAATGCGCAAGTCCGAGCTGATCGTCTGGCTCATTGCGGGCGTGAGCATCCTCGCCACGCTCCTCCTCAATCCTGCCGTCTATCAGCTGACACCCCTCCTCCAGTTGCATTATAGTATCCTCACGCATCCCTGGCCCTACTGGTTGATCATCAGCCTCTCCGCTCTCGGCACGTTCCTCAGCCTCACGCTCGCGGATGAAATGCTGGACAGTCTTGAAGAACATCATTTCACGCGTCGCGAGGCCGTCCTCCTCATCATCTTCACCCTTGTTCTCACGATCATCCTCATCCTGTATCATCATCTCCTCCGCACGCTCAGCGTCACCATCCCCCTCTAGAGGGAGACTATGTTCCATGCCATATCCCCCCTCTCCTCCCCCACACCCTCTTCACGATATCTTTCTTCTTCCCGATCATCATGAACATGAGACTGATAGGGAGAAAGAGTTATGGATGGTGGAGAAGAAGGTGAGAGGAGAGATTAGAGGAGGATGGATAAGGATTACTAAAGCTGAGGAGAGAGCGGAAAAAGAGGGGATATGAAAAACGCTTTTCTAGAGGACGTCCTCTTCATGGCCATCAGGGAGGACGCGCACGATCTTTAATGGTACGAGCCCTGCCTCATACTCGCGCTGCGCGATCCGAAGACTACTATACTTGAGTTCTCGTAAGTCCTCCTCGCTCAGCTTGATGAGGAAGGGAGCGCCCATCGCAATCTGCAGTGCGCGCGCGCCGAGAATGCGGGCTCGTTCAAAACGCGTATGCTTCCCCATCAACAATTCACCTCGTGATGAACTGGCGTAAATGGTCTGCAGCAGTACGCGCAAGCCCTACGGCTTTTAAGACTTCCTCTGGTGTGAAGGCTGCCGCCCAGCCCTTCTGCAATGCGCAGAGCGTCCCATCCTCGAGCAGGCCGACGCTCAACCGGCCTTCCATGGCCTTCTCCTCCTCATAATCCGGGTCGAGGATGAGGAAGTCGCCCGTCTTATACACGGTGACGAGCAGTGGCTTCGCCTGGAGGGGTAAGCGCGTGTCAGTCTTCTCATGATAGTCAATCCGCCCGTCCTTCAAGGCGGGGAAGCGCGCATCGGATAATGCTGCGAGTGCCGCGAGGCTTGCCGCGTCCAGGAGGTTGCCCGCATCATTCACGGGGACGATATCAATAATCACCGTCCAGACCTTCTCACCCGGTTCGATGACGAGTTCCTTCAGGTTGAGCGCTTCACCCTCACGCAACGCGCGGTCCACGACGCGGGCAATCTCGATCGCCCAGTCACTCGGCGGGCCTGCCTCGAATTCAGGACTACTCAGAGGGGTAAGCTCCGCGTTCACCATGAGGTTTCCCTTGTCAGGCGTGTCCGGATAGGGCGTGTCAACCGCCATCTTCACGCCCGCCAGGACGACGGTCTCACCGATCCGTACGCGAGCACTCCCCTCAGCATTCTTACTCACACCATACTGGACGCTCACGTCCCGGTACGTTGTAAGTCCCTTCCTCCCGTCCAAGCGGAGGTCTTTCTCATAGTAGCGTTTCACCGTGTCACGAAGATCATGTACCATGCATATCACCCTTCCAGCTCGTCAATACTCAGTTGTGAGAGGTCGACGCGCGCATACTTCTCCTTGAGCGCTTCCTTCTGCAAGGCTTCAATCTGTAAGAGGACCTTCCGGGCCTTCTCGAGCGCCTCTTCAAGTTCTTCAGGCTTGAGGAAGCCGTCCATCTGGAGGAGGGTTACCACACCCTCATCCGGGAGCATCGCGATGGGAATATCCGCGACGCCACCCTCACCATCATAATCCTCTTCTTCCTTTGTCAGGTCGACAACAATCTTATCCCCCACACGGCCAACGGCGATCGCGCTTACGAGGCCGCGCATTGGCAGGCCCGCGTCAGCAAGCGCGATGGCAGCAGCCGTGATGCCAGCCGCTCGCGTGCCCGCATCCGTCTGTGGGAGTTCAATGAACACGTCCACCACGGCATTCGGAAAAGCACTCAAGTCCAATGCGGGGAGGAGGGCATTCTCGGTGACAAAGCTGATCTCTTTACTCCGCCGGCTCGTGCCCGGCCTCACGCGTTCACCAGCCCCCGCGAAGGGCATCATATTATACCTGCAGCGTAACACGCCTTTCGTCGGATCACGCATGAACTGGGGGTAGAGGCTGCGCGGACCATACACGGCCGCGTACGCCTCAGTATTCCCAATCTTAAAATAACCACTCCCATCCGCACGGGGGATCACGCCCGCGCGTGCAATCATGACGCGTGGCTCGTCAAAACCACGCCCGTCAAAACGCTTCTCATACACCATACACCATCACCATACCCATTCTTTATGCATGTTCTACTCGTTTAAGCGTGGCTGCCGCGGGTCGGGCTGTTCAAGGCGAATCTCCTGTCCCGTCTTCTCCTCGAGATAGCGTTTCACCGCTTCTGTCAGGCCTTGCACGTGCGAATACTTCTCCACAATCCTGATTGCTTTGATCGCGAGGATCTCATCCTCAGGTTCTGCCTGGATATAACAGACGCCATTCTGACCGATGGTTATCCGCGCATGCGTTGCCTGCTTGATCAGACGGATCATGCTCCCATTATGCCCGATAATCCTTGGGACTTTAGCCGGGTTGACCATGAAGATCCGTCCGCCCTCAAGCTTCTTCAAGCCAGGTCCTTTCATGGTCAAGTCCACGACGTTCTGCGAGGAGACCGATACTACTTTGGTCACGATATAATCCCCGATGCTGAAGAACTTGCTCAGGTCCGCTCCGCGGGGGATGAACGTGCTCGTCGCATTCGCGAGGGGAAGCAGGGCGGGGTAGGGACTGTTAATATCCACTTGCCAGCCGTGCAGGTGGATGTTCGTG
>WAPJ01000022.1 GCA_015520785.1 Candidatus Woesearchaeota archaeon | reverse complement strand
CCTTTACACTCTCCCTTCCCTTTCCATACCCACTCCCTTGCTGCTTTACCCTCCTCTCTCCTCTCCTTCTTTACACTCCTTACCTTTTTCTTCCAATCTACAGCCACCCATTCCTTCATCTCCTCTCACCTCCCCATCCCCACGCTCCTTGAATGAGAAATAGACTCCCTCCCGAATGAGCGTATACGGTATGAAGAAGATTCTCCTCCACGCACTCCTCTAAAGGGGGGAAAGGCTCAAAAAACACGCATGCCCGCTCGCATTCTCATGGTCCTCGTGGGTATTATTGGGAAGCCGAACGTGGGGAAGAGCACATTCTACAAGAGTCTCACCCTCGCGGACGTGCTCATCGCGAATTATCCCTTCGCAACGATCAAGCCGAACCGGGGCGTGGGGCATGTGAGCATCCCCTGCGTTGACCGCGAGTTCGGCGTGCAGTGCATGCCCCGGCACGGCTGGTGTGATCATGGCACGCGCTTCATCCCAGTAGAAGTGATTGACGTTGCCGGTCTCGTCCCCGGCGCGAGCGAAGGGAAAGGCCTCGGCAATGCTTTTCTCGACGATCTCAGGCAGGCGGACGTGCTCATCCACGTGATAGACGCTTCCGGGAGGACGGATGAGAAGGGCGAGCCCACAGAAGCGTATGATCCACTGAATGATATCCACTGGCTGGAAGATGAGCTGGACGCGTGGTGGCTGGGCATCCTCAACCGCCAGTGGGAACGCCTCGTGAAAACCGTGCATGCCGCGCAGCGGAAGCCAGAAGAAGAACTTGCGCGTGCGCTGAGCGGTGTTGGCGTAACAAGAGAGCATGTCAAGCCACTCCTCCCCGACACGCCACTCCACGCGTGGACTGAGGAGGAGAAGAAACACTTCATCCGCCAACTCCGTAGGAAGGCGAAGCCAATGCTCATCGCCGCGAACAAGGCAGACCTTGCATCGGATGGGATGATCCAGCGCTTACAACGCGAAGCGGGCATACCCGTTATTCCCACGAGTGCGGAGGCGGAACTCGCCCTGCGCGAAGCCACGCGGAAAGGACTCATCCACTACACGCCTGGCAAGAATGATTTCACTATTATTGACGAGACGAAGCTCACGCGGGCGCAGCGGGATGCGCTCACGTATATCCGCGAGAAGGTTCTCAAACGATACGGGAGTACGGGCGTGCAAGAAGCCTTGAATACAGCAGTCTTCCAGCTCGCGGGGATGATCGCCGTCTATCCTGGCGGCACGCACAAGCTGGAGGATAGTGAGGGCCGCGTCCTCCCTGACGTCTTCCTCCTCTCCCAGGGGAGTACCGCGCTGGACTTTGCCAGGAGGATTCACGAGGACCTCGCCAAGGGGTTTATCCGCGCGATAAACGTGAAGACAAAACAACCCGTGGGGAAGGACTATGTCCTCCAGCATCGGGACGTGATCGAGATTATCGCACGCGCATAAGCCAGAGAGTTTCTTCCTGCTTAGAGTAGCTCTTCCTCTCTCTTTAACGCGTAGAGGAGCGCGCTCAATCCACCATTCGCAAGAGCAAGGATGACTACTTCGGTAGGATCACCCTGTCGTTGCGCAACGCTCACCGCGTTATACCACGCGGAGACACCGGCCAGTCCTCCTATGAATCCTCCGGTAAGGAGGGCGAGTGAGGGAAGCAATCTCCTAATACCATGCTTTTGCATGTATTCCTCTACCTCCCGATTAAAATATGCTTGAATCTCATCCTCACTCCATCCTCCTCGTCTCAGCCGTTCTTCTTCCTTCTTTATTCTCTGATTGTTATCATGAATGATCATTCCTGCATAGACAGGGAAAAGCCCCATGATTATCCCACTCATCACACCCCTACTGAAAGGATCACCAAACCCTTTCCATGCCTTTTCTACTACGCTTTCAAGGCTCATCTTCCCCCACCTTGGAAGAAATTATTGGGGATAACTTCACGGTTAATGATCTTTTCTCCGCTTAGAGGGATTTTTATTTTTACACCTCTCTTTCACGATGTGAGGTACGGGTATTCCAATACGCGAGAATCGCGGTTCCTACATTCACCGCTCCGAGGAGGCCGAGAAGGACAGGATCCCCTCTCTCTGCTGCATGCCACGCATCATACCACACGCTTCCGCCGAACACTGCACCAGTGATGGCTCCCACCGTAGCACCAACCTTCTGCAAAGGTGAAAGATTAACTTGTTGAGGAGGAGTATATGCGAAGTCCTTCTGCCTTTCATTCTTTACGTGTGTAACATATGCATTCACTTCTTCAGTAAGGGATACACCTTTTCTTTGAGCGCTTTCCTCAAGCATTTCCAGCGTTCTCCCACTCTCTCTGTAAGCTTCGTGAGCTGCGTGCATGCATCCCCCACACTTTCTGTAAAGGTAAACACCCCATCCAAGGGGGAAGAGTACGAGTGAACCACCTAGCATGGCTCCACCCACAAAGCCTGAGAAAACTTCGTTAGTCTGTAAGGCAATCTTTTCCAAACCCCCCAGTATACGAGAGGTAATATGTCTCCCTTCGCCTGTATTGTAGAATGCCATGAAGAGCCCTTTACCCCCCTTTCGTTTTTATATTTTCTGTTTTGTATTCCCTTCTTCCTAGAGAGGAATTTAGAAGAAGGCCTTCTTTTCTCTGCCGTAATCTTTATTAACCTCCGTCTTCCTGCTCTTGGCTGCGTGCGATGGTAGTCTAATGGTAGGATGCTACCCTGCCACGGTGGTGATCCGGGTTCGAATCCCGGCCATCGCACACCCCTCCCTTCTCCCCTCTCTTTCTTCTTCATGGCGTTAGGATGTCTTCAATGATGCGTGGTATCCGCTGGACGAACGCTGCCAGGCTGAGTCGTATCCGCGGCTTGATGGGTGCTCCCGATGAGGGCATGAGGATAAACTTTTCTGCACGTTCGCGGTAGAGGAGTTCATACCCTTCTCCACCCGAGATGATTTTTATCCCATGATCTCCTGGTGTGAAGATGAGCGTCTTCTCATTCCACGTAATCTGATGCACGCTCCGCGCATCCCGCAGAGTATCCCCCTGGAGGATAAGACTATAACCGAATGTTTCATCCTCCCCTCTGAGCATGCGCGTATAGACGAGCATCATGCCGAGCTTGATACCATCATCAAGCGTTTCACGCGTGACTTCGACACGCTCGGCATGCAGACTCCCCCCGGAGGGGAGCGTGAGGAGTGGGAT
>WAPJ01000021.1 GCA_015520785.1 Candidatus Woesearchaeota archaeon | reverse complement strand
AACCTGAGCCGTGAAGACCTTACCTTCAGACTCACCACGCGGCAGAGCGTGCCACGCCTCCTCGGCCCCGGCATCGTGACCGCCATTACACCCCGCTAGGAAGAAGATGCGCATCACCCCATCCCATACCTCCTCTCCTAAAACCCCTCCCTTCACCCTACCCACTAAGATAAACCATCCAAAAAAGTCTTGAAGAAGATGAAGAAGAAAAAACGATATTGGCGGAGAGAAGGAAGACTTGAAAAGATGAAAAAATGGTAAGGGGTTGTGCGGCATGAAGGAGCAGACAAGACACGTGAAGGATCATACACGGATGGAACGACACGGGATCTTCTACAGTCTCACCGCAGTCCTCCTCATCACCGCCATCCTCTTCCTCGCCACGCTCACCCGCCAGCCACAGTCAAGCCTCAGCATGGCGCCTGATGAAATCCAACGCGCAACGAGCATCATGCACACGCTCGAACGCGACGCGCAGCGCGCACACGAGATTATCAGCACACGCGCATTCCTCAGCATCCTCGCTCATATTACCAATACGACCCAGCCTGTCGAGAACGTCACGGCCGCCTACCGGGAGGCATACGTGAATGGCACGGTGAATGGCACGCCAGCAGCACTCATGCAAGACACTACCCTCCCCGACTGGCTTGCGCGGATGAACACGACACTCGCCGCACAGCATGCAACGCTCACCGCGAGCATGCAAAACCTCACCCTCTCACAAGATGATCCCTGGCATGTCACGCTCAACGCCACCCTCACGTATACGCTCAGACTCGCGCATGTCACGTATACGCGCACACTCCCCCTCACCACACGCGTGAGTATTATCGGCCTTGAAGACCCATTCTACACGATTCATAGTCGCGGACGCATCCCCAACCTCATCATCCCCGCCGAGACGAGGGATATTCATCAGCTCATTAATGCGAGCTATAATAATAGCCTCTACATTCCAAGCCCACTCGCACCAAGCTTCCTCCAACGTCTCGAGGATAATACGAGCCCGAGCAGGATGGGGATTGAGAGTATTGCGAATGGCGAACTCTTCATCCTCAACGGCTTCCCCCAGTATGATGGTCGGAGTAGTATTGACTATGAATACTTCACCAATCCCACAGTAGGCGCGTGCGCGAATAACACGCCAGCCTGGTTCCGCATCAACCCCACGCATACAAGCCTCTACGAGAATCTCACACTCATCCCCTGCTCGTAGAGAAGGATATTCCCGTCTCACGAAGCTTTACCCCCCACTCATCCTTTCCCCCCTTTCCTTTTCTACTATTCCCCTCCCTCAGCAAGAACAAAAAGTTAATGAGGCCTTTTGACGGAATGATGAAAAATGAAGACGTACAGAATGGGAGAGAAGGGGGAAAGGTAAGAGAGAAGAAGAATGGAAAGAGGGGGGAATGCTCTCCTCAGGTGTGATAGACAATCCGCGTCCACCCCTCAGGGAGGGAAACCTTCAATCCCTCCGGGAGGATCGCATACTTTCCTCGCGGAGGAGCCTTTACATTCCTGACGGCTTTGCGGACGCGTACACGCAGACCCTCCGCATCAAGCCTCCCATTCCTATCCAGATCCGTCGTGTCAATCACCACGTACGGCACGCCGGGGAGGAGGCGCTCAAGCTCAGCAAGATAGTGATGCGTCTCTCCGCCCGCGTAGAGGCTCCGCACGAAAGCCTGCAAGTCTTTCTCCCTGTCAAACGTTGTCAAGCCTTTCCGCTCCGCGAGCCTCTTGTCAAGCGTCTCCGCACTCGCAGTGAAGACGAAGACGCCGCCGATAAGCCCCTCTTCTGCCATACTCTGCATGAATCTGTTCCCATTCCAATAGGGGTTTTCCTTGATTGCATTCATCCTCTCCGCAACCTGCGCGAGCGCATCCTCCACACTCAAGCCCTTCTTTTTCTTCTTCACATACGCGTATGCCTGATAGGCGAGCGTACTCTCAAGGCTCCGATCAATAATCACCTGGACGCCTCGTGAAATGAGAGGATTAACAAATTTTTGGAGATGAAAGCCGCGGTCAAGCGTGAAGCGGAGGATCTCATCCTTTTCACGTGGATGCTCCTTCGTGAGTGACTGGCGGAGGAGGATGCCATCCGGAGTTACTCCCGTCGGTTCTGCCGTAATAATCCCCCGTGTACCCTTGGGGAGGAAGAATCTGAGACCCTCATTCGAATAGTTCACCCAGTCTTCCTCTGAAGGATGAATATCATAGACACGATCCTCAAGAGGCTTATCAGTGAATTCAAATGCGGATTCTGCCAAGATCACCTTAGGATGTTTTATCACGCGCCGCACGTCAAGCGCTGGGAGGATGCCGAGTTCTTCTGCAAGCACGCGCGCGCCAAGGGTTTTCCCACCCGCATCCGGGCCTGAGATGATATACACGCGGCCACGCTCATCATCCTGCTTCCCTTCCATAACGCTCCGCGGGCGGGAAGCATGCCTCTTTAAATCCTCCCCTTTCCTTTCACTCCTCGCATGACATGCATCATCTGCCAGGAGCCGGCCGTGAGCGCGGAGCCACGCCTCTGCCAGGCACACTTCACCCAGTGGGTGGAGGAGACCGTGCGCGAGACGATCACTGCGTATGAGCTTCTCAAGCCCGACTGGCGGATTGCGGTTGCCGCGAGCGGTGGGAAGGATTCTACCAGCCTCCTCTCTATTTTGAAGAAGCTCGGCTATCATGTTGAGGCTCTCGCGATTGATGAGGGTATCCCTGGCTATCGTGATCAGACGCTGGAAGACTTGAAAACATTCACCCAGCAGGAGGGCATACCCCTCAGGATTATTCGCGTCGCGGAAGCGTACGGGACAACCATCCAGCATGTTGCAGAAGCACAGCGGATTATCCCCTGCCGCGTGTGCGGCGTCTGGCGTCGCAGGCTGCTGGAGAGAGCCGCGCTAGGGGAGGGGTATGATGCGCTCGCCACAGGGCATAACCTGGATGATGAAGTGCAGAGCCTCCTCATGAATCTTGCCAAGGCACAGTTGAGCGTGCTCGCACGCCAGCAGCCCATCACGGGTGGTGATGCCCGGGAGGGTTTTACACGGCGCGTCAAGCCGTTCATCCTCCTCAGCGAGAAGCATATCGCCCTCTACAGTATTCTCAAACGCTTCCCCGTCCACTATACGGAATGTCCCTATCATTCCCTCGGCTTTCGGCATCGCATGCGGATCCCCCTCAGCTATCAGGAGAAGAAACGCCTCCTCCTCTCGCATTATCGCATGCAGTATGCCACGCGAGAAGAACCCCTCACCCGCTGCAGGATATGCGGCCTGCCAAGCTCGCGGAGCGTGTGTGCTGCATGCGCGTATGCAAAATCCTACGCGGGAAACACGTCGCAGAACGAAGACAATCCTTAAAAAGCACGCCTGGCTGCGCAATCCAGTATGGAACTCTCAGGGCATGTGATTGCGGATATTATCGGCACGCCAGAAGACCATGTCCGGCAAGCAGCAGACCTCCTCGTCAAGAAACTCCGTGAGGATGAAACGCTGCGCGTTGAGAATATCCAGCTGCACGATCCCGTCACGGAGGATGGCGTGACAAGCATCCTCATCGAGTATGACGCACACTTCCCCAGCCTTGAACGGTATATTACGTTTCTCATCGAATACATGCCCGCGAGCGTTGAAATCACCGATCCCGAAACAGTCACGCTCCAAGCGGCGGACTTTAACACGTTCACCGGGGAATTCCTCGCCTACCTGCACGAGTATGACAAGGCGGTCAAGCAGAAGCTTGCAGAACAAGCCATCCTCGAGAAGAAGTTCGACCAGCTCATGCGCAACCTCATCCTCGTCGGCCTCGGCAAGGACACCCTCCCCAAGGAAGCCCTCGCCAAGCGGATCGGGATTGACGTGAAAAGCCTCACACCCTACCTTTTCAGTCTCGTCAGGCAGGGCGTGCTCAGCTATACGCCACAAGGCTACCGGGTGAGGAACGCGTGAATCATGCCAAACGCCTCATCGCACTCCTCTACGCCTCGGCAGATCCTCTTCCTAAAGAACGGTTGAGAACCCTCCTCCAACTCTCAGAAAAAAGCCTTCGCGAAGCACTCCGCGAGGCAGACATGCTCCTCAGAGAAATGCCCTTCCAATTGCATGAGGACGCGCAAGGCTATCGGCTTATCCTCCGCCAAGCGTATGCGGACATTGCACAGCTCGTCAACCCAGAGGCAGACTTGAGCCGGCAAGCAGTAGACGTGCTCGCGCTCATCGCCTACACGCAGCCCGTCATGCAAAGCCAGCTGACACGCGTGCTGGGGAACGTGTATGACACGCTCCGCACGCTTGAAGAACGCGGCTTTATCAAGCGCGAACGCAAGGGACGGAGCTATGAGATCAGGCTTGACACGGCCTTCTATCGCTACTTTGAAATCCCCCACGGCGAGGAGAAGGACCTCCTCCAACGTCTCGCAGCAGAACGCGGCATCAGCCTCCCGGACGAGACGACCCTCCGCGAAGCGGAAGTAGCAGAGGAAGAGGGAGAGGCAGAAACAACGCAGGAAGAAGGGATACCTGGAGAAACAGATACGCCCCCCTCATCCCAATCCAAATACCAATCCTCACCATCGCTTCCCTCCCCCTCTCACGAGTCGGATGACGCCTCACGATTAGTAGCAGAACATCCAGCAGCATCTACACAAGAAACGGTTGAATCAGAAGCATCAGATGAGACTCATGATGAGAAGCCTCATGAGAGTACACATCCAGGCGAGAAGGGTGATCATGTATGACCCTCATCCAAACCCCTGTCGAGGAGGAGATGAAGAAAGCCTACCTGGACTATAGTATGAGTGTGATTATTGGCAGAGCATTGCCTGACGCGCGTGATGGTTTGAAGCCAGTGCAGCGGCGCATATTGTATGCCATGCTCGAACTCGGCCTCACCCCGGGTAAGGCGTTCAGGAAGAGCGCGACGATCGTGGGAACCGTGATGAGCAATTATCATCCGCACGGGGATGCGAGCATCTACGACACGCTCGTCCGCCTCGCACAGCCCTTCACCCTCCGCTATCCCCTCGTTGAGGGTCAGGGGAATTTCGGGAGTATTGATGGTGATAGTCCAGCCCAGATGCGCTACACGGAGGCACGCTTGAGCAGGGCGGGCATGCTCATGCTCCAGGATATTGACAAGGATACCGTGGACTTCCAGCTGAATTTTGACGGTCGTCTCAAAGAACCCGTCGTCCTCCCAGCTGCTTTTCCCAACCTCCTGTGTAATGGGAGTAGTGGGATCGCCGTGGGCATGGCCACGAGCATCCCACCGCATAATATTCGGGACGTGACACGCGCGCTCATCCATCTCATCCATCATCCCGACGCGACACTCACGGATATCCTCCCCCTCATCCAGGGTCCCGACTTCCCCACGGGGGGTGAGATTGTCAACGCGCACGAACTCCCCCGCATCTACGAGACGGGCCGTGGCATCCTCCGTGTGCGCGGCGTCTGGCGGATGGAAGACCATGCGGGGAGGCGGCGTATGATCATCAGCGAGATTCCCTACGAGGTGAAGAAGAGCAGCCTCCTCGAAGAAATTGCTGAAGCCGTGCGGCAGGGGCTTGTGCAGGGCGTGCACGACCTGCGGGATGAGAGTGACAAGCGGGGCATCCGCATCGTCATCGAACTGAAGAAGGACGTGCAGGAGGACGTGCTCATCAACCAATTACTTAAGCATACCCGCCTGGAAGCGAGCATTCCCGTCAACCTCCTCACCATTCATGAAGGCAGGCCTGTCACGCTCAGCCTCATCGGCCTCCTCAAAGCATACCTGGCGCATCGCGAGAGCGTGGTTGAACGTCGGACACGCTTCCTCCTCCGGAAAGCAGAGGCACGCGCCCACATC
>WAPJ01000020.1 GCA_015520785.1 Candidatus Woesearchaeota archaeon | reverse complement strand
CTCACTGAGCATTACCTCACACTCATCAGAACGCTTCAAGCGCATGACTTCGCGCTCAGCGGGAACATCCTCCTCGCAGCAGCACTCCTCCTCAAGCTGAAGGCGGACGTCCTCCTCGAGGCTGCCGAGCAGGAACCAGTCATCGTAATGGATGATCTCGACCTTCCCGGCGTGGATGATTTTTACAGTATGCTCGAGACAAGCCCATCGCGGAAGCGTGAGCGGACACGCCTCCGGCTGCTCCCACGCACACCCCAGTTGAAGAAGCGGCGTGTCAGCATTTACGAGTTGATTGACGCGCTCGAGGATGCGATGCGTCGCATGGAGAGCCAGGCGAAACGCGCCCGCAGCCGGCCCACGCAGCGAGTAGAGATCGACCTCCCCGAGAATACGCTGGACATGCACGTGCTCATCCAGGAGACGCTCAAGCGCATCCGCGAGACAAGCCAGGGTGGGAGGACAACGTTTAGCAGCCTCCTCCGCGAGGAGACGCGTGAAGAAAAAGTCTACACGTTCCTCCCACTCCTCCATCTCGCGCATGTCGAACTGAACGAGATACGGCTTGAACAGGCAGACGCGTTTGACGAAATCCACATCCTCGAGAAGAAGCCTGCGAATGCTCCTCCCAGCGCGTAGTAGCACGATTCTTTAAAACATGCTTCTCCATGATACGCGCGCATGCCTCCTCGCGAAGCAGAGTTGAAACGCCGTCTAACGCTGCCGGGTGTGCTCGCTCTCAGCATTACAGGCATTATGGGGACGGGCACGTTCCTCGGTGCTGCGCTCGGCGCACGCATCGCGGGCGAGGCAAGCCTGACCAGCTGGCTCTTGCTGTTCCTCCTCAGTCTTATCATGGCGGGCGTGTTCGCAGAGTTGAGCAGCGCGTATCCCCGGGCGGGGGGTGTGTACGAGTATGCGAAGCAAGCCTATGGCAGGCTGCCAAGCTTCCTCACGGGCTGGGCGAGCTGGGTTGCGGGGAGTATGAGTATTGCGCTCCTCATCCTCGCAGCGTATGAATACCTCCTCCCCCACGCAACGCCAGGCGTCCTCTTATCACTCTCCGCGGGGACGATCATCCTCCTCAATCTCATCGCGGCCTTCGGGATTGAGGCGAGCACGCTCGTCATCCTCATCCTCACCGTCATCCTCTTCCTCATCCTCGCCAGTATTCTCCTCCCCGGCCTCCTTCACGCACCCGTCTTCACCCTCCATCCCACCTTTAAGCCGTTGGATAAGATCCTCCTCGCAGCACTCTTCCTCGCGGAGAGCTTCTTCGGCTGGGAGAGCGCAGCCTATCTTGCGGAGGAGACCAAGCAGCCGCGCACGACCATTCCACGCGCGATCATCCTCGGCAGTCTCATCGTCGGCCTCACCACGCTCCTCCTCGTGAGCATCCTCCTCGCCACGTTCGGCGCTGATCAGCTTGCACGCATGAACGCGCCGCTCGCCATGCTCGCGGAGAAACTCTACCATACCCCGCTCGCACTGACTGCTGTCGGCCTTGTCATCATGCTCAACCTGATCGCCTCAGCGGCTTCCGCCGTGGTAACCCTCCCCCGCCTCTTGTATAGTATGGCGAAGGACAGGCTCTTTCCCCATCAGCTCGCGCGGATTCATCCAACGCTCGGCACGCCGCTCGCCGCGATCATCTTCCAGACCCTCTTCAGCCTCGCTATTCTCGCAGCCGCGCTCGCACAGTATGACTTCCTCCTCACCGTGATGCTGCCGATCAGCTTCTTCACATATCTCCTCATGATCATCGCCCTGCCCATCCTCCGGAAGCGCGCACCCTTGCATGCACGCTGGCGTCTCCCTCTCGCATGGCTCTTCATCCCCCTCGCAGCAGGCTTTTTCATCATCCTCATTATCAATTGGATCCTCCAGCAGCAGGCCGCGGCAGACTATCTCCTCTTCTCCGCTTCTTTCATCATCCTCGGCCTCCCCTTCTACCTCCTCATGGAAGCATCATACAATCCACGCTTTATCATCCGCATGCAGGATACTACACTCCCACTCATCCTCCGGTGGAATACGGACACTTGGCTGAAAGACCATCTTCAAACGTATCTTGGTGATATCACCGGGAAGCGGATTGTCATCCTCGGCATACCCTCTCTCCCCGCGCTCGACTGGCTCATCCGCAAGGCTGGACGAGAGGGGAAGATCTATCTCGTCTCCTACTCGCTGAAGGGCTTACAGACCGTGCAGGAATGGCTCTTGGAGAGGTATGCGCATCATCCCGACTGGAAGCAGCGTGAAGCCGAAGTCACCTTCATCTATACGGAGAGCCTCTTCCAACGCCTCCCCCAGAGTATCCCCCAAGTGGATATTATTATTGCTCCTGACGTGCTCAGCACCGTGGTGAATCTTGACGCATTCCTCCTCCACCTGGCACGCATCCTCCCACCCGGCGGGAGGATCTTCCTCACGGACACGATTAATAACTTCCATCTCATCCCCGACCCGCAGAGCGTTGCAGACTTGGAGAAATTGTACGCGCGCTTCCACGGGCAGGGCTTTAACATTCGCGTCGAAAAGGAGATCCATCTCCTCGCGAACAAGCTGATCATTCATGGCGTGAAGGGCTATCAGGACGTCCCCTACATTTAGAGAAGGAAGGTCTTCCCTTCCCCCTCATACCCTCATCCTCCTTTTTTACTCTCACCAGAATGTTAAAGGAAGACTCCTCTTTTTTTTCGGATGCATCCTTTCACGGCTGAACGCTGTGGAGAAGGAGTATGAGTGTAAGGATACGAGCGAGCATACCCCCTGCAGGATCCTTTCTTTCTTTTCTTCTCAACATTCATTCCTACTCTTTACTAATACTCTGATACTATCTAAGGTGGCGGTTGGAAAGACTGGTGGAAACCAAATAAGGGGGGAGAAAGAAGAAGCAGGAGGAAATGCGCTTACACGACTCAAGAAAAGAATATTCTCTTATTCCGACGCTCTCGGAGATCCTTCCATTCTTCCTGCTTCTTTTTCCGCTCCGCGCAGGATGATCTTCTTGAAGAATGCCCTGCATGAGAGGAGCGTATGGTACTCACACCACCACGCCCACGCGTCTGGCCCTACCTGCTCGCCACGAGCCTCACGATAGGCGTCATTGGCTATGGCGCGTGGAGAATCACACATCCACAACGGCACGAAGCTCCTCCTGCTCGTGAGGAGCGGATCGTGTATACGCGTGACACACTCCCCCTCAGCAGCGTGAAGCTCACCCTCAGAGAAGAAGAGGATGGGAAGCGCACGGTCATCCTCCTCCAGAATCAGCAGGATGACTGGGAGGCGTGGGGCGTCTATACAACCCCCCGTGGCGTGCGGATTGGCACGCCAGACCAGTATTATGCACGGCTGACTGATGAGGAAAAACTCTGGCTTCTCGTCAGGCTCGGGCATGACCTGCCACGGCTTGCACGCTACGCGTATGCGGACTACGCGCAGAACTGGCCGCGCGTCAAGCAAGACTTGCGTGAAACGCTCGACTATCTCATCAAACAGCTTGAGAGGTGAAAGCCGGATGGGGATTATTAGGACTGCTGCACGGCTCATCCCCTACGCGACCGTCTTCCTCCTCGGCTACTATGCGGGGACGATTGAGAGTGGGAAGCATGACCGGGTCTTCTGCGAGAAGCCCCGCGTGCAGGAGGAATACGCGCCTGACGAAACGCTGGAAGCCCGGCTGGACAGCCTGCTCGAGGATGAGCGGCTCTTCACACTGCGAGAAGAGGATAAACTCCTTGAAGAGGGAGAGGTGATGGTGTATGCGCGAGAAGCACGTCAAGACGCTTACCCTTGAGGATACCGTGGATGACTTCACGGTTGAAATGCCCAATCCGAAGAATCTCCCCGCCCGCGTGGAAACGCTTGACGCGTATCTCCAGCGTGTTGAAAGCATCATGCGCGAGGATGGGAGGCATGCGTATCGCAAGTCGCTCCGCGCGACGCGCGGGAGGAAGCCGCGCGAATACTTGGCCGAGTCAACCAAGCGTGTCGCTGAACTGCTTGAGGAGATTGCCACGCTCGAGGATAGGCTGAAGCATGACTATCTCATGCAAGAAGCCAGTCCGGCGGGACGCTTCTATCTGGGCTTGAAGCATCTCGTCAAGGGGAAGCGCGCGCATGAGCGGATGACCATGCAGGAGATCATCCTCGCACAGGTGGAGCGGATGCGCGAGCTTACCAGCCTGCTTGACGAGCAGACGAGCGTGTATGACGCGCTCCGCCACGACCTGGAAGGCTATCGTGAGGATATCACCCAGCGGATGAACACGCTCCGCGATCGTGAGAAGGGCTTACTCCAAACGTACGAGGAGGAGAAGACCGTGTATGCTGAAGGCTTTAAGCGCTTAGAGGATGAACTGGGCGAGTCTGACCGTCTCGCCCTGACAAGCCAGTTGAAACGCCTCAGCAGGCATATCAAGCGGCGGAAGGATGAGATTGAACGCGTCCGCATGGACTTCCTCCTCCTGGCGCGGAAGGCTGAAGCAGTTGATACGACGATAAGCATGCTTGACGGCGTGTATAGCGCAGTGGACACTGCCAAGCGCCTCGCGGAGGATGCAGTGGACTATCTGGATAATATGAGTGGCGTGTATGATACCACCGCGCTCATGGGGAATTATGCGGCTGAAGTCATGAACGGACTGAACAGGGTGAACCAGGTTATCACGACGCTCGCAGAGTTGAACGCGAAGCGGTTCAGCGCGCTCATGGAAGCCACGCGGACGTACGCGGATAATACGCCCTATGAGAGCGTCCTCCGGATTGCTGAGGAACCCTTACGCGAGGCGGAACAGCTTGCCAGTGTGAAGCAAGCCATTACGAGTGAGCATATTCGTGATGCTATCCAACAGTCGGAAGCCCGTCTCCCCGACCCGGACGAGTTGTGAAGCATGCACGGATGAAAACGGTTCTTCCTTCCTCACCACTTTCTTTCTTCTCCCTTCATTCTCTTTATCCTCCCTTTCATCGTATCTTATTTCTTATTTTATCCCCTCTTTATGGGTGGGTAAAAATGTTTTTGAGGGAGAAAAGGGGGGATGGGGAAGGTGAAGAGCATGGATAGGATGGTGAGGATGAAGCAACACGCATCAGCGTGGCATAAGCTTTTAAAGAGGATGAGGGGTCTTGTTCGTCTTGATGGCTGAGCGGAAGAAGCGTGTCGCACGGGATAAGCATGGGAATATTCTCACGCCAGAACAGCAGCGTGAGCTTGAAATCCGTCGGACGCGCATTCCGAAGGATGATGAGGTGCTCGGCTTCGTGGATCAACGCTTGGGGGCTGGGCGTCTCCGCATCCGCTGTCTTGATGGGAAGGAGCGGATCTGCCGTGTGCCCGGCCGCTTACGCAGACAATTATGGATCCGCGAGGGTGATCTCGTCCTCGTCAAGCCCTGGGAGTATCAGAAGGATGATCGTGGTGATATCCTCTACAAGTATACGCGCAGCCAGGTTGAATGGCTCCGCAAGAAGGGCTACCTGGATGAAGCGTTTGACATGGACGAATTCTAACACGTTTTCATCATCCCCATTCTTTCCCGCTCCTGCATTCTTGATACTCGTCTGCTTTTCTCCTCCTGCTTTTGCGTATGCTTCCCCTCCTCTTTTTTTTCTTTTCCAACTTCTTATTTTCTTCCTTACCTTCTTCTAAAAACAAATTTTAGATGAACTCTATGAAAGGTTGAAGGAACGAATAAGAGTATTCTCTTCCTTGAAGAAGGGGATGCGAATGGAGGGAGGAAGGAGGGGAGGAGACGCACGTATCATCTGCTCCTGCGTGAAGACGGGACTGCGCGGAGAATGCTGCACTCTCCCATCGGGGAATATACGTTTTCCCCGACTCACTGCATAAGTCTTTTAAAGAAGCGTGGGGTGGTTTGAGGCGTGGAAGACCTCCTCATGCAGGTTCGGCAGGCTGAAGAAGCATTCCGCCAGGCCCTGCCGGATGATGCGCGTGAAGCATACTTGACGAGTATTCATACGACGGGTGACGGCTGGCAGTTCAACTTTTATCATCCCGTGAAGGACGTGCTCTATACGGTTGACGAGGAGGGGAATGTGAAGGGT
>WAPJ01000019.1 GCA_015520785.1 Candidatus Woesearchaeota archaeon | reverse complement strand
TTTATGTGTGACTTATCATTTAAATTAATTTCCCATCCAGCTTATCCGAGGGGTGGCATGACGGTGAAGATGACATTGTAGATGATGAGGAAGACGCTGAGGGTGAAGAGGAAGAAGATGATCATGGCAAGCAGGCCTTCAGCACTCATACTCTGCCCGCTGGGTGGTGTGAGCGCGTCGATCATCTCATACTGGTAGAAGCGCCGCATCACCCTGCTTATACCATAAACTATTTAAAACCATTTCCCGCTTGGTGCTGGCATGTCAGCCTTGCGGAATGCGATCGACCTGCTCGTAAATCTCGGCTTGTATGACGTGGTCCTCCCCTTCCTCCTCGTCTTCACGCTCATGTATGCTTTCTTGGAGAAGACGCGTGTCTTGGGCGTTGAGACGGTTGATGATAAGGTTTACCCGAAGAAGAATTTGAATGCGATGGTCGCCTTTGTCGTCGCACTCTTCGTCATCCTAAGCGGCGAGCTCGTCCGCATGATTAACGAGGTGCTTGCGAACGTTGTCCTGCTCATCGTGCTCATCTTCCTCTTCCTCCTCGTCTATGGGAGCTTCGTGCATACGGATGAGAAGCCCTTCGTGTTTAGCAAGGAGAATTTCGGCTGGCTCTACTATTTCCTCGGCGGACTCAGCTTCCTCGCAATCCTCCTCATCTTCCTCAACGCGTTTCACACAGGCAATGGGAAGACATGGCTCCAAGTCCTCTTAGAGAGTATGATGAACGCTGCGACGAGCGACTTTTGGAGCGTTGTTATCCTCCTCATCGTGCTCATCGGTGGGATTGCGCTCATCGTCCGCAGCCCCCAACCAGCGCAGAAGAACGAGTAAGCGAAGGATCCTTCTCCAAAAGCGTTTTCTTAACACCACCCAGGGAATCCTGAAGACGCTTCGCCTCTTTCCTCCGCTCCCTCTTCTTCCCCATCTAAGGGTCGTTCTCTTGAAGAAGATGAAAGAAGAAAATAATAGAGGAACAGAGGGGGAAGAATACACATTCTTAACGGGAAGTCCTAAACGCGCGTGCTTATAAAAGATGCCGCGCCACACGACGCTTCATGCTCCCGCGAGACGTTCTTGAAGCCGCCTGTCAGCAGGCCTGCCCAAGCCGGCAGGAAGAGGAACGTGTCAAGCAAGCCGCGGAGAACGTGCTGAGCATTCTCACCCGGAAGCTCCCGCAGAGCGTGACACCCTTCCTCGGTGGGAGTATTGCCAAGGGAACCTGGCTGAGGGGTGTGAAGGATATTGACGTCTTCCTCATCCACGAGACACCCGAAGTCCTAAGCAGCATGCAGAAGGCCTATCCCAGCCTCCTCAAGGAAGTCTTTAAGGATATTCGCATCCTCAAGGGGAGCCGCCAGTATTATCAGACGAGCTATGCGGGCTTCACGGTTGAACTCGTTCCAATCCTTCATATCACGCATCCCCGGGAAGCAGTGAATACGACTGATGTCAGCCCATTGCATGTCGCATTCGTCAAGCAGCATTTGAAACAACCACGCGAGGCACGCCTCTTCAAATACTGGCTCAAGCAGAAGAACCTGTATGGTGCGGAAACGTATCGGCATGGCGTGAGCGGGTATGCGGCAGAACTCCTCACGATCATCTTCACACGGTTTGAAGAAGTGATCCGCTGGCTTGCAGAGCAGGAAGCCCCGCTCAAACCACCCGTCCCCTGGGAGGATGAGCTAGGAGAACGAGAAGAGCCATTCCTCCTCCCAGATCCTGTCATGCCCTGGCGGAATGCCACTGCCGCTGTAAGCTGGGAGAATGCTGAACGCCTCATCCGCTTCGCGCGTGAATGCATGAAGAAGCCGGGAGACTGTTTTAGCGCGTACGAATGGCCGCATAAGCCACCCTATGTTGAAGTCAGACTGACAGCGAGGGAGTATGTGACTGATGATATTACGGGTGCAAGGCTGGAGAAAGCCTATCGGCGGTTACGCCGCGTGCTCGAACCATTCACTGTGCTGGATGCGTTCTTCTCGTATGAGGGTGATCGCAAAGCGAAAGCCTGGTTCAAGCTTGGCACGCTCAAGCTTCCACGAGTGGAGGAGCGGCTCGGCCCGCCAGTCACGCTTCGCGACGCGGCTGAACGCTTTAGGAGGATGCATGCGGGCGAGGAGATTGTTGAGCGGAACGGCAGGCTCATCCTCCTGCGGGAGCGTGAGGTGCGAGAACCCTGCGAGGCTCTCCGAAGAGTGAAGATGAGGGGGGTTGATGTTGAATGCAAGAGTATCTCGTAAGCATTCTCTGGGTGATGCTGGTCACGCTCATTCCCACGCTCGAACTCCGCGCGAGTATTCCCGCTGGCATTCTCGGATTGAATATTCAAAAGTTTGGCGTGCATCTCCAGCTGACGCCCCTGCCAGCATGGCTTGTCTTCCTCACGGCTGTGGGCGTGAATATTCTCCTCGGCATCCTCGTGTATGAGACGCTCGGCATCATCATCACCCTGCTGGAAAAGCTGTCACCACGCATGCACGCCTGGTATAAGGCGTATGAGGAGAAGCTCCTCCGGAAGCATGCACGCTATGAGCTGCTCGAATGGCTTGGTGTTGCCGCTTTTATCGCCATCCCCCTCCCCGGGAGTGGTGTTTACAGTGGTAGTATTCTTGCACGCGCGCTCATCCTCCCCCGGCGGGACGCGTATAGGGCGATCAGTCTCGGCACGCTCATTGTAGGCGTGATCGTGCTCATCCTCACGCTCACCGGTAAAGCCTATCTCACCTAGTTTTTACCACGACACGAGGAGGAGAGCGGATACGAATGCTTTTAACCTCCTCCTTCCTCAAGGGAGGGGAGTGAGGTGATGCATCATGCAAGCAGTCCAAGTAACACTCCCTTCTACCATGCTCCCCGCGGATGCTGTATCCTATTTCACCCAGCAGGCAGGGCTTCCTGAAGGAATACCCTTTACCGTGACGGTAAAGGAAAAGCCTGATGGGAGCTGGGCCTACCACCTCGCGCCCTACGCTGCAGGGAATACGCGTCTCGCCACGCCAAGCGTCGCGTACAATCATGGGGATTTCGGCGTGCTCGTCCGCGGCACACTCCCCCCAACGCTGGGAGAAGAGATTCTCACAGTCGCGGTGAATGAGATTCACGCATACCAGGCATGGGTCAGCAATGCGGAGGAAGCCCTGCGGATTGCCCGGCAAGTCCCACAACTCCTCAAGGAGATGGAAGCCTATCAGGGTGATGTGAGTAGTCTCGCAGAGCGGCTCACCCGGCTTGAAGAAGCCTTCCAGAAGCATGTTAGGGGGATGAATGACGCGTACGCGAGGCTTACCGCGGATCTTGGAAGACAAGAAGAACTCCTTGGAAAAGCAATGCGGGACGTGAATGCCATCTATAAGACGCTTCATGCTGCGCTTGCACGGGAAGGACTGCTGGAAGAGAACGTTAACCAGGCGATGAGCACGGCGAATGAGGCTGGGAATACTGCTCTCCACGCGCTCGACACCGCGGAAAAAGCATTCGCACGTACAACCACGCTGGAAGGGAGAGTGAACGGTCTTGAGGAAACCATGACAGGGGTGCAGGGCAGGATGGAAACACTCACCACGCGAATCGGAAGACTCGAGAATACGGTTCACCAGATAGAAGAAGCATACGTGAATCTTGCTGGGAATGTCGCTTATCTTGAAGAGGCACTCCGTGCCATGCGCGCCCACCTCTACCCCAAGGTTGCAAGGAATACTACTGCAACAGAAGAACTGAGCGAGAGAGTACGCACGCTGGAAGGATACGTGACAAAGAATACACAAGCGATTAGAGAATTAGGAGAGCGCGTCGGTATGAATGAAGAAGCAGTCAGAAGAGTAAGCGAACAATACCAGCAGTTCGCTACCGGTTCGAATACGCGTCTCACAACACTCGAGGAAGAAGTAAGAGTACTCACAGAAAAAGTCGGAGGGTTACAGCGTGAGAATACTGGGCTCAAAATTGCTGTAGGCGTTGAGGGAGCAGTCCTCCTCGCAGCGCTCGTCTACGCGCTCCGTCGGAAACGGTAAAATACCCCTCTAAAATACTCCCTTCTCTTCTCTATCTCTTCACTATACGCTCATCTCATCTTCTTTCTCCATCATCATCAAAACCTTCTCCAGCATATCCTTTTTGAGCACGTCTCCTCCATCAGACAAAAAGCGTGTATACTCATACCTCGCTCAAGCCTCTGAGAAAAAAAGAGAGGATAAAGAAGAAAGAGTAAAAAAACGCTTCTTTATCGGACGCGTTTCAACCCCCAATACTCGTATGCTTCCCGAACCTCAGGGACTTCCTGGATAACCTCTTCAAGAGGCTTCTCCTGCATGTACGCGTCAAGCACGCTTCGCGCGGCTATCGCGCCAGCATACGTCCCCTTGGGATGACCGTGAATACCACCGCCAAGCTGCACGCCAATATTCACACCCATCTTATCCAGTACACCATACAAGAGGAGTGGGTGTAAGCCACCGCTCGCCACGGGGAGGAGGGGCTTAATATGATACCAGTCTTGTGGGAGTGTGTGTAAGCGCGGATCTTCTGGTACGCGAGCACCCTCCACGTGCTGCTGAACATCCTCATGCACGCTTTCCTGCACTCGCGTTTCTGTGACTTCCTCCTCGAGCTTGAGCACGAGCTTCTGACCGCCCTCCATCTTCCCCAGTCCGGCAGTACCAATATGCAACTGGTCCACGCCCGCCAGCCTGGCGAGCTTTGCAACCATGATCATGCTCATCCCATGCCGCTTTGGCCGTGTAAAAGCAGCATGCATGGCGCGATGCGCGTGAATGGCAAGCTTATAGTCATCAGCCAATTCTCGCAGTGTCTGGGTTGCCATCCAGCCCGCAGTGATAATATCCAGCATGGCATACTCGCCATCATGCTCCGCGACCAAGCGTGCACGCTTCTCCAGCTCCTTCGCGGTTGGCGCGGTAATATTCACGAGATAGGATTTCTTCTCGCCCGTCTCACGCTCCGCGCGATCCCGCAGCTTGAACGCCTCGCGCACGCGCAGCCTAAACTTATTGAAGGACTGGTTTGTCAGGTTCTCATCATCCTTGAGCAAGTCCACGCCGCCAAGCCATGCGGCATAGCCAGTCCGCGCATGCTCCTTCCATGTCATGCCAATCTTCGGCTTCGGCACAGTGATGAGGATGGGTCGTTTCACCTTGAAGAGGCGTTTCACACCTCGCAAGCCGAGGCGCGGTCCCTTGAAATGCTTCACATACTCGCGCGGGAATTGAACATCCTGTAAGCGTAACGCGCGTACAGCGCGCATCGCGAACACATTCCCCGCAATACTACTCAACAACTGGGGAATACTTCCCGGCTCGAAGTTTTCAATCGGATAGGCAATCTTAATCCAGCCGCCACGCTCAATACTATACACGCGCGCCGCAATCTTCTTCACGCGCGGATACCTGCTCACGTCAAGCTTCGTCCACGTGCCCACGCTACTCTCCGCTGCCACCGCGCCATACGCGCGACGCGGATTCTCCCATGCTGGCACGCTCACGCGGAAACTCGCGATCAGGTCAGACTCGGACGGTTGATAGGAGAGGTCGACAAAATCCGTATAATTCCCCATAGGAATATTCACCTCATGATGATATATGCTTATTCCTCCGTGTCGGATCGTATAATAAAACCACTGCTACTACTCAAAGAAAAAGAACGAGAAGCTGCTCTCCGAGTAAAAAAGGAGAGGATGAGCATACCGGGATACCCTTAGCATTAACCCTCATATCTTCTCCTCCCACACACTCCCTCCATACGATACTCCTGCATGAAAAGGAAGAGTTCTTACCCAGCAGAAAGAGGGAAAACATCAAAGACAGAACCTACCCTAAGCGAAGAAAGGAGAAGAAAAAAAGAATACGCAGAAGAAGAGGGAAAAGGGAGAATATGAAGGATGAGGTGGAGAAAGAAAAGGAAAAAAGAAGGATTATGCGACGTACTCGACATCCCCGCGGAACGCGTCAAGACGCTCCAAGCCCTGCTCAGCAAGCGAATGTAAGAACCGGCTGTTCACCGTCCAAAACTTCCCCGTGCGCGGATTCGCGAGGATGAACCGGACGTTCTTCAAGCGTGGGAGGAGTGTGAGGAGGAGTTGCTCATTCTCACGCGTGTTGAGCGTGATCACCAGTGCATCCTCAGGAATACTTGACGGCAAGCTTTCCAGGACGAGCACGCGCGTCACACTCCCCTGCTTGAGCAGGCGGAAGCCATTCCCATCCGGCACGGCCTCCCAGCCATGCATCCGCGCCTTCAAGCGCACATACTGTTCCGCCCACTCCTGCAAGCTTAATCCTGCCACAAGAACCCCCACCAGCCACCAAGGGGTTTAAAAGGATTATGGGCGTGAGAAGGACTGGTGGAATCACGTGAAGAGATGAAAGGAAGAATCCTCACTGCGATTCGGAAGGCATGCGAGAAGTATCTTGAGAATGACGCAGAAGCCCTGTGGGGAAGAAAGAGGAGCGCGTATGAGAATACGCATACCTTCAGGATAGGAGTGTATCTCGCACGGGAGATTGAGGATGATGAAGGAGAATATCACGTGGACATGGAGTATAATAGGATGATACGGGAAGGAGAGGAAGTTGGGAAAGAAATTATAGGGGAAAAAGTGTCAGGATCACGCCGTGGGAAGCGTCCTGATCTGATCATCCATCAGCGTTCCACAGTGGATAGGGAGGGAGTGAATTATTGCTTCATTGAAGTAAAGAGGAGTCTTTCAGAAAGATCTTTCATGATCATCCAGAATAGGAGAGGAGAGGGAAGACTGAAAGGAAAAAGTGCTAAAGCACAGGAGGTCATCCGTCGAATAGAGAACGCGATGAGAGAGGATAGACTCGGCTATACGATGGGGGTAATCCTCCTCGTAAGGAAAGATAAGATCATCCTCTACTCCGCAACACAGAGAGAAGGGGGGATCGTCTGGACAGGAGAAGTAGTCCAAAAGAAAATAGAAAGAAAGTGATCCGTCTCACTAAGAGCATCTTCCTCTTCTCCTCAAACCATATACCCCCCCTCCCTCACACCTCCCTCTCAAGCCCTTTACCCTTACACTTCACTTCACATAGGCTTCTCCTTTCTGAACCACTCCTCTCCCACTCATTCTCCTCAAAAGAACACATCCGAGAAGAGAACATACACATATACTCTGCTACTCATACCGTACTGCTTCTGCGGGTGGGATCTTGCTGGCCTGCCAGGCGGGGATGATGCTGGCGAGGAGGCTGATCGTGAGTGTGAGGATGAGGATGGTGGTGAGGAGGCTGGGCGTGAGGCTCATGCCGAGGGGGAGGGTGACATGCCTCGCGATAATGCTGATGAGCATGCTCCCAGTGGGGATGCTGAGGAGGATGCCGATGAGCGTTGCGGTGAGCGTGAGAAGACTACTCTCAAGGAGGAGGATGAGGATGATCTGCCAGCGTTGCATGCCCAATGCGCGGAGCGTGCCGATGAGGCGTTTCCGCTGGAGGATGCTGCTCGTCATGCTGCTCGCAATCCCCATGCTCCCTACGATGAGACTAATACTGATGATGACGAGGAGGGTGAGGTTGAGGATGCCGAGGATCTTCTCTACACGCTGGAGTGCTTCCTCCCGGGTGAGCGTGGCAGTATTCCCGGGATTCCGATCCAGCTTCCGTTCGATGAGCCGCGCAGTCTCGCTGGGCGTGGGGCTTTCCGCGATGATAAGACTCACATGTTCCTCACCCGTGAGCTTCCGCCATGCCTCGTAGGGGATGATGATGCTCATGTCCTCGCGGAAGTCCCCCTGCTCGGGGATGATGCCTATAATCCGCCATGACGTGTTGAAGAGGCGAATAGTTTCTCCAACGTGGAGGTTGAGCCTATCAGCGAGGAGGCTGCCGATGAGCACGACTTTCCGCTCCGCGTCACGCTTCGTGAGAAGCCGTCCCTCTGCCGCATGATCATACCGGTCCTTGACATGCTCGGCGGGGAGGATGCGGAGCGTGACACTCTCCTCTCCGATCATGGTGGTGAGGAGGACGACAGGCCATGCACTGGTTACGCCATGCATATGCTTGACACGCGTAACATCATCCCGGGTGAGGATGCTGAGGCCGAAGGGAGGTCCATTAGTTTTATCCTCTGTGGTAATGTAAATCCAGTTACTATTGAACGTGCTGATCTGCCGGGTGAATGCGTCCTGGAAGCTCTGGGTGAGGATGAGGATGAGCATGATGCTGAGGACGGCGATGATAATCCCGCTCATGGTGAGGAGGGTTCGTGCGCGTCGTTCCTCCCATTCGCTCTTCGCGAGGAGGAAGGCAAGCCGGGTGATCATAAGCGTGTAAGAGGCAGGATGGCTTATAATGGCTTCGGGAATTTTCAAGTGTAAAATTAAACAATACTAACACTAAAATTACAGCTTAACCTGTCAAAAGTAACATTTATATTCGTTGTTTTATGAGGTATAACCGTAGCACTAAGATTACACCTATTATAGCCTAAAAACGGATTTTTAGACATTATCTGAATAAAATATTCCTTTCCTCCTAATCGAAAAACCACGATTCCTTCTTCATTAGTTACGTTCTTTAAAACTAACCTCGGAGATGAATATCTCTCAGGAGCTATCCTCATAAGGTAAGGGCTAAAAACGCTGACATAAGCTCCTCTTAAAGGGAGGTTATTTCTATATACTCTAATAAATAAAACTCCCCGCTCAATATATTCATCAGATACATAAATAGAAGTTGAATAATCAAGAAAACCCCATGAAGAGTTCTCTAAAGCAACGGATTCTATATATGACCAATTCTTTCCTTCTGCAAACTTTTTAGTATCTGAGATTACTCTTCCCGTTGAAGGATCAACAACAATCTTAAAATGGTCAGAATAATATTCTGCCCATGCATGATCTTCACCTCTAACATGTACGTATCGTGCATGAATTCCGCTCACATTCAGTAAGTAAACAAAAACCCGGCTGTACTCCCCGCAATTTGCGAGCCCCGAGAATATTATCCAAGAGATAGGAGCGTTTCTGAAAAAGGGAAAGTAACGCCTATTCTTATTACGGTGGAAAAAAAGTATTTCGGAACCTTCCGACGAATAAGGAGAATAAAAATGTCTTTTCTCCCAACTAAGGACAGAAAGAGCAGCCATATCAGGATCAGTTGT
>WAPJ01000018.1 GCA_015520785.1 Candidatus Woesearchaeota archaeon | reverse complement strand
GGCATGCCAAGCACTCCGCGAAGCGTATGCTCCGATTCCTCACTCGTCGCCTGGTGAAGCGCGTGCATACGCATGATGAGAATCTCAACCTGCGCGAGATTGTCTTCGGTTTTAATGATGGTCTCGTCACGACCTTCACGGTCGTTGCAGGCTTTACCGGCGCACTCGTCAGTCCGCGTTTGATCATTCTTGCAGGCGTGTTGAATGCGATTAGTGATGGTTTGAGCATGGCGTTCGGCGCGTGGCTGAGCACGAAGAGCGAGGCGGAACAGTATGCCGCGGTCGTCCAGGATGAAGAGGAAAGCCTGGAGAAGCAGCGCGCATGGGAGGAGGAAGAACTTGCACGCGTGCTCATGGAGAAGGGCTTTAGCAGGCGGGAGGCACACCACTTGGCAGGCGAGCTTCTCAAGGATACGCGGGTAGGGGCGCGGATCCTCGCGGAGGACGTGCGAGGCATGCGCATGGCCGAGCAGCATACACCATTGCGTGACGGGGTTTTTATGTTCCTCGCCTTCCTCCTCGGGGCGAGTATTCCGCTCATCCCCTACTTTTTCGGCTTGCGGAATGCGTTCCTGCTGAGTGTCCTGGCAAGCCTTACGGCAGCATTCATGATCGGTGTGATTAAGACGCGGATTACGCGTCGCCACTGGTTCTCCTCGGGTGTGGAGAGTCTGCTCATCGCAGGCTTCCTCCTGCTTACCGCATATGGGCTTGGCATGCTGATCGACAAGCTCCTCCCCTAAGGGAGGGGATTCTTCTCCACGCGCTGTCTCGTATTCATCTTCTCAATGTCCCTCTTCTTTCTCCCACTCACTCTCATGCGTCTTCTCCGATCGGAGGTATGAAGACACTGCTCTTCTCCGATGATGATACGATGGTGAGATGGTAGGGGGAGAGTAAGAAGGGAAAAGAAAAGGGGGGATGCGTGAAGATGGAAAAGTAGAGAAAGAATGGTGGAAGGCGTGAGAGGGTGAAACGTCCTACTTCCCATACCTGCGGACGCGATTCTCTCTGAAATCCGTGATGATCTCCTGTAAGTCTTCTGGTGTGAAGTCAGGCCAGTATTTTTTGAGAAAGTAGAATTCAGCATAACTACTCTGCCAGAGCATGAAGCCGCTTAAGCGTTGGCCGTCAGTCATGCCCGTGCGGATGATAATATCCACGGGATGCTCTGCGGGGAGCCAGAGCGCTCGTGCGAATCGCTCGCGCGTCACCTCCTCAGCTTTGACACCCTCACGGATGAGCGTGCGCGCGGCGTGAAGTATTTCATCCTGCCCGTTATACGCGATGAGCAGTGAGAGCCAGAGTCTCCGAGGCTGGGAGGGATTCTCTGCTTGAATCCCTTGCATTGTATTGCGTAATCCTTCGGGGAGGAGGTCATGCTGCCCGTAAAAACTAATGTGAATATCCTCACGCTCATACCCAGCCTCGCTCAAGCGGTGTGGGAGTTCGCGTAAGCCCCTCTCGATGAGCGTGTAGAGGAAGCGGAGTTCCTGCCTGCTCCGCTGGAGGTTTTCCATGCTCAGCGTATACACAGTGAGCCGTCCGACTTCCTCGGGGAGGTGTTTGAGAAGCGTGATGAGCGTCTCATAGCCATGCTGATGACCCTCCCATGGCTTAAGCTGGTGGAGGCGTGCCCAGCGGCGATTCCCATCCGGGATGATGCCAATGTGAAGCTTCATGAGACACCACAAGAAACGAGCATGCGCTTATGCTTCCCTTACAATCCCATAGCCGATGAGCCGCCACCGGTCCTTAAAGCGACGGCTGAGCGTGACCTTCTCACCCGGCGTGGCGATCACTGGGCGTTTCAGCATGACCGTGACCTCACTCTTGCCGAGCTGGGTGATCACGCCCACCGTTGTGGCAGTGTGAATGTTAATCACGAGTGGCTCGCGGAGCTTGAGTGGTTCAACGATGAGATCATCCTTCGCGCCAACCACACGTTCAAGCAAGTGGACTTCGAGTGTGAGACTGCTCACTGGCTCTGGGAGAACACCGGGTGGTGCTGCGAGGCTTCCCGCGAGCCGGTCGGCCTTGACGAGCGTCGGGTCAAGCTCGGTTTGCACGCCAACACTCCCACCCGGCCGGATCTCATCAACCTCGGTCTCACCCGCGCGGAGCGCGATGATCCGCGTGCGCAGGGGCTGCCACACTGCACGATTCTTCTCCTCCACGCGAATGCCCGGGAGGATTTCAATCTTATCACCAATCCTGAAGCGTCCCTGCCGGACGGCTCCGCCGAGCACGCCACCCTTCAACTCGCCTGGCGTGATGCCGGGCTTGTTAATGTCAAAACTCCGCGCGATATGCAGGACTGGCGTAGCATTCGGATCACGCTCGGGCGTTGGAATATATGCGTGGATGGCTGCGATGAGCGCGTCAATATTCACGCCCTGCTGCGCGCTAATCGGGATGACTGGCGCATGCTCGTACGGCGTTCCCTTGAGGAAGGCTTTAATCTGCTTGTAATTCTCTCGTGCTTCGTCGGGCGTGACGAGATCAATCTTATTCTGCACGATGATCACATGCTTCACACCAATGATTTGCAAGGCCATGAGATGCTCGCGTGTTTGTGGCTGGGGGCATGGCTCGTTCGCGGCGATGAGGAGGAGTGCGCCATCCATGAGCGCCGTGCCAGCGAGCATGGTTGCCATGAGACTCTCATGCCCGGGCGCGTCGAGAAAGCTTACCTTGCGGAGGAGGATATTCTTCTTCCCATCCGTTTCTGGCTGTGTCGTATACGCTTCCACGCCTTCACGGCCGGGGATCTTATAGAAGGTCGCATCAGCATAGCCGAGCCTGATCGTAATACCCCGGCGGAGTTCCTCGCTATGC
>WAPJ01000017.1 GCA_015520785.1 Candidatus Woesearchaeota archaeon | reverse complement strand
TCTCATACCTCCTTCTTTTGAAGGCGCCTTTCAAGGATGAAAAAGGGAGGAATAAAGAAGAAGGAGAAAAAAAGAAAGAAGAAAATGCTCCTCACGTCTTCCGTCCACGCTGCTTGTTCAACTGGATCTTGGCTTGGATGAGCTGGTGCATCCGCTGGAGGAATGCTATGCGATCCTCCATGCGGATGAGATCACTCTTACTACTCGTCAAGAGTCCGAGCGCGAATGGGCTTGGGAGGCCGATGGAGACTTCCTCCACACGAATCCTCCCATTCTCAATCCCCCGTACAACCTCGGTCGCATTCGTAATGTCCATCATGTCCTCGAGGACCTCGCGGACAGCCTCGCGGAGGAGGGGGAAGTCTGGCGCATGCTCGCGTACCGTGCGGAGGAGGCGCATACTACTCAGCTGCTGGCGGCCAGCGCTCTTCTCCCGGCCCTTATACTGGCGGAGGATCATCAAGCCTCGCGTAGCGGCATGCCTGAAGCGTCTCGCGAGGGCTTCACTCTCCATGATTGCTTCGCGCATGAGGACGCGCAGCTTGTCCGCGCGCAGGTAGGGGATGATGCGTTCAAGCTGAATCCGTTCATGGCTGAGGAGGTAGAAGCCATGATCCGTCACGCCCACACGCACATCCCGCTTCAACAGCTTGCCGGCGAGGAGTGCGAATGCGCGGCTGAGCACGTCATTCACCCGTCGGCCGTAGATACTGTTCACGAGGAGGTACTGGTAGCCGTCCTCCTCATAGTGTTCCGCGATGATATGCTCGTGATGGGGGATCGCGTAGAAGTCATACTGTTCCTTCAGGTAGGTGTAGAGGGCGTTCACGGCATGCTCATCCGCCAGGAGGCTTTCCGCAATGAATGCTTTCACCGTCTGCTCATCCGCGCCAGCCTCCAGGTAGGATTGGACGTTCTTCCGGAAGCGGCCGATGGCGAGCGCGAGATCATAACTGAGCGGGAGCATCTCACTCACCCAGTGGGGGATGGTGGGCGGAACGTCCACGGCTGGCTTAACAAAAGCTGTCATGCCCCGCGCGTGGAGGAAGACATACTTCTCCCCGCCGAGGACGAAGACATCACCCTTCCGGAGGCGTTCAAGGAAGAACTCGTCAAGCTTCCCCACCACCTGGCCGGAACCATGAATCTTCACGGTAATATAACTCTCATCCGGGATCGTGCCCGTATTCGTCATGAAAAGCATTCGCGCGAGACGGCCACGCCGTCGGATCATCCCGGTTGCTTCATCATACGTGATCTTCGCATACACGTTCTTCTCCTCAAGGCCGTATGCTCCTGCGAGATAGTGGATGACGCTCAGATAGTCATCCCAGCTGAGCGTGTGGAAACTATAACTCCTCCTGACGAGATCGTAGAGTTCCTGAACGTTCCATTCTTGGATGATCGTGAACGCATACACGAGCTGGCTGAGCACGTCCAGGGGATTCTGAGGGATGTGGATGCGGTCAATATGCCGCTCCACGGCTTCCTTGACGAGCACGCTGCATTCGACCAGATCATCCCGGTCTAGCACGATAATCCTCCCTTTACTCGTCTCATGCAAGCGATGGCCAGCCCTGCCGATACGCTGGAGGGCGCGTGCGACGCTCTTCGGACTCCCCAAGAGGACGACCAGATCAACATAGCCGATATCAATCCCGAGCTCAAGGCTTGTGCTGCTCACCACTGCTTTGAGCTTCCCCTCGCGGAGGAGTTGCTCGGTGCGGAAGCGGACATCCCTGCTCAGGCTGGAATGATGCGCGCCAATCAGGCTGCCCTGCTCATCGTCAAACGCCGCATATTTCTTGGGGAAGCGTTCCTTGAGATGGTTGACGACACGCTCAGTGGCGCTCCGCGTATTCGTGAAGATGAGCGTGGTCCGATGCTGTTGGATGAGCTGGTCGAGGAGCGTGTAGAGGCGGTCTTGCGCAATGCTGGGTGGTGTGTGAATATAATCATCCACGGGGCTGAGAACCTTGAGATCATAGGATTTGGCATACTGGACGTCAATGAGGAGTGTCTTTCGGGGTTGTCCCTTGGTGAAGCCTGCGAGGAATAGGGCTACCTCCTCGAGGGGGCTGATCGTGGCTGAGAGGCCTACGCGTGCAAGCTGGGGGCTGATACGCTGGAGTTCTTCCATGAGGAGGCTCAGATAGCTGCCACGCTTATTCTCTGCGAGCGCGTGGATCTCGTCCACGACGAGCCATTCAACCTGGTGGAGGTGATTCCTAAACTTGGGACTGGTGAGGAGGATGGCGAGGCTTTCGGGCGTGGTGATGAGAATGTGCGGTGGCTTGCGGAGCATGCGTTGTCGTTCCGCCTGGCTCGTATCACCCGTGCGGACGCCGATACGCACGCCCAGCTTCCGCCCTGCAATGGCTTCCATTTCTTGGAAGGGCTTGAGGAGGTTCACGGCAATATCATAGTTGAGTGCTTTGAGTGGGCTAATATAGATGGCATAGACCCGATCCTCTAGGAGGTTTTGCTCGTCGAGGATGATGAGATGGTTGAGAATGCTGAGGAAGGCCGTGAGGGTTTTGGTAGAACCGGTGGGAGCGGTGATGAGCACGTTCCGCCGTTCATGGATTTCACGCACAGCGTAGCGTTGCGGCAGGCTGAGGCTTGGGAAAGTCCTGGTGAACCATTCCTTGACGAGGGGGTGGAGGAGCTGGTAGACTGCCTCCTCACTGTCTGGTTGTTCCTTCCGCGTAAGCCAGGCCATGCGTGATGACACCATTCAGCATACTCTTTTCATGATCATCATGATCCCCCTTAGGGAGAAGAGAGATAATGAGGGGGTGGAAGAAGAAGGAGAGGAGAAGAGGGATGGAATGAAACGTTTTACTTACGCGCTTTTTCAATCTTCCCCTTGAGGAGCGCGTCAAGGCTCTGATCATTCACCTTGATGACCTGCCAGCGGACGCCCGGGATATCACCCTTACTCCGTCCCTGACGGCCGCCAATACTCTCAATGATGACTTCATCATGCTCGTCAATCAGCTTGATCGCACCATCCCCTGGCGCGAAGGCTGTGACGACACGACCATTCTTGATAAGCTGGACCTTGACACACTTCCGCATGGCAGAGTTCGGCTGCTTCGCCTCCAGCTCCACTTTTTCAAGCACGATGCCACGCGCCTGGCTTGCACCACCCAAGGGGTCTGATTTTTCCTTGAGGCGGAGGACGCGGCGGACATAATCCGTATCACTCCAGCGGAAGCGCTTCCGCCGCTGCTTGAGCTTCTTCCCAGCATAGAGTCCACGAGGCTTCTTCGCCATACGCAGAACGGCACCCACAAGGTGTTTTTAAGCGTTATGCTTTGGAGAGGTATGCTTTGGAGAGGTGGTGGGTGAGGATTTCTTCCTGACGGCGTGCTAGAACGTGCAGCTTCTGTAATGCTGGTGGGAGGTTAGAATATGCAAGCCTCCCAGCAAGCGTTTGACCGTCCTCAGCGAGACGGGAAAGATCAGGATAAAAAGCACATTCCTCAAGGAGGATGAGCGGGAGACGGAAGGCAGCGTTGAGAAGACCATTTGGATCAAGTGACGAGTCCTGAGCAGCGTATTCAGGAAAGTCTCGCGGAGGCTTCTGGGAGGAGATACTTCTCAGCTGATCGTAGACGAGCTGGTGTGCACGCACCCACCAGTCCTGATAGAGCTGGATCAATTCCATCCTTTCAAGACGCTGCCCTGCATGATACGCGACTGCCGTAGGATAGAGGAGGGCGCGGACAACCCGTAGGGGATTTTTGTGAAAGAGTGTTTCTACTTCTTCCTGGAGAAGGTCGTCAAGATGCTGACGGAGAGAGACAGGATCATCCGTGAGGGGTGTGAACATGCCAGGAGGATCCGTGAGGTGTGGCGGGCCTCGCTGAAGGGTTTCCTCCGGGAGGGTGAAGACGTTCACCACCCTGCTTAACGGGTAGAGGAGTTCCACCGGGTAGAAGACGGCACCATTACTTGTAATCACGCCCCCCGCATGCGGAGCAGGAGAGAAACCATCCTCCTCATGAGACGTTCCCTGAGAGGAGGGCATGCTTCTCGGAGAGGATTCCCACTGCATGCAGCCTCACACGAGGAAGAAGCATTACTCGGCTTACAGGTTATAAGCATTTCCCCCTGAATTCTTCATATGGTGAAGAAGAAAAAGCATGCAGCATCCTTCAAGAAAAGAATATCCTTCTTCTCATCATTCAGAGAAGAGCGTGAAAAGAGAAGTCTCAGGAGGATGAGCGTCTCAGGGAAGTAGTAAAGAGGAAGAGGAATGATTAAAAGGAGAAGAGAGAGTGTGGAATGAAGGGTAGTGAGAATGGGAGACACTAAGGAGAGAACGATTGAAGACATCCTGAAGGCCCTCTACTCACCCTTAAAGCCCGAAGAAGTCTATCTCCTCGGAGGAGAAGAGTATTTCAAAGTGATCGTGCAGGGCGTCCTGTATCCTCCGAGCGAGACTGCCCGACTCGAACTCATCTTTCCGGGAGCACGCGAGAATGGCTGGATTGATCTTGAAAGGGCTATAGCCTACATCCCCGCAAGAGGGTTAGGGAATCAGAAGCGAATGATCCTCAACGATCTAGAGCAGATAAGAAAGAAGGAAGGGGAAGAAGCATTACAAGCATTCCAGCTTATCCCCCAGAGTGTAATATATACGTGGCATGGTGTGGTCTCCACCGCATCAGACCCACTGGAGAGACCATTCTTCCTCATGCCTAAGGAAAACGTAAAACACATCCTCCACGCGTACGGGTTTGATACAGAATGGTTTGACCGGGCGAGACGGGCAGTACCCCGCACGCTTCTCGGCCAGCCTGTCAGCGCACGCTTCGACTGGAACGTGCATCCTGCCATGTCCATCCTCCATCATGAGGGGGACATGTATATTCCTGCCATCAAAGAAGTTAAAGTTCACACTGCCAGGGATGGTCCGATCGTAGACTGTGATGAGAGAAGGTATTATTATCCTGCACGGAACGGCATGGTAAGTGTAGAGGCTGAACCCCTCATGGAGCAGGGAGCAGCCCCACCGCAGAGAGTAGAACTCACGCTCAGCTTCACGATCCGCGAGGAAAGCCTCGTGGAAGACGTGACCAGCTTCTGGGAGATGTTCAGGAAAGCCTTCAAGCAGGAGCCACCACGACTCGAGGATCTCGAACCCTCCTGGCCGGAAGGGAAGTATCTCCTCACATCCCAACGATTCCCCATGTATAGGAGAAGGAGAAAGTACGAGTAAGAAGAAAAAACATCTTATTGCACGTCCACATCCTCGAGAAGATCACGGATGTTCACAACCGGTTTGGGGAACTTGTCATAATCATCCATGAGGCGTGGACAGGCCGTATTGACGAAGGCTTGAACAAAGGGGAAGTTTTCTAATTGTGAGAAGTCAATCGTGTCAAACACGATGGGATAATACTTCTTCCCCGGATAGGCTTTCCGCAACTGGTTGAGGAAGCGATAGTATTGTTGGCCGGGCTTGAGGCTGATGATCACGCCCACACGCTCCGCGGCATGAAAGGCTTTCAAGCCTGCCATGCGATGCTGCTCATCCCTCTTGATAAGCTCGGGCGTGTAGAGGGTCATCCTCCGGGAGAAGGGTTGATAGGCGTAGACGCGTTCCGCATCCTGCTGGAGGAGTTCCTTCACGTGGAAGACACCATCCCCCAGGAAGAAAACAGTTCTCACGGCTGATGCTGGTCTGCGGGCTTTCCCCTCATACTGGATGGGCGCGTCACAGCCGAGGACTTGGCCTGGTAGGCGTGTATGCCGCCCCGCGCGGATGATTGGCGTGAGGTTGAGTGATTGGAAGAGGGGGATGAGCTGGTCGAGATAGGACTGGAATTGGGCTGTTGCCGTGAGGAGGATCTCCTTGTGCTCGGGCGGATGCTTGTGGAGGAAGCGGCGGATAACCTCTTCTCTAATGGTGAGGTTTTTGACGCGGACGGGAATATACGCGATATCCATCTACTCGATAAGGTGGGGGGGAGTGGCTTTTAAGCATGCTGTCGTCGCCATTCTTTAAGCTTCATCCAGTTAATATGAAGATCATCTGCGAGCTTTGCGAGACGCTGCTTCTCCCCGCCTGGCAGGCCATCCCAGTCGAGGAGGATGAGATCATACCATGCGTGAAGCGTTGTGAGGATGCGCTTGCCGATCAGGCTGGCGGTATGCTTGGGGAGGCATCCTGCGAGATCCGCATGGGGGAGGATGCGCTCAGCGCTCGCACAGTAGTGATTCCCACCGATGAGGAAGACGCGTTCCCGCTCCGCTCCAGGCTGGTAGGAGTGGAGGAAGCGTGTGAGCATGCGCGCCAGCCAGCGTATGGCAGCCTCATCCTGCCAGTGTTCCTCATGCGTTCCGAGTTCGAGGAAGATACTCTCATACGGGCTGAGGGGGCCGTGATGCGATGCTTCCAGGCTTACGCTATACGAGCCGAACGGGGTGGTGAGGGGTTCTTCACGAAGCATGCTGGAGAGGAACGTGTACAGCCGTGTGAGGAGGTGTGCGTCTGTTGGCACGAGGCCGCCCGTGGGATGATCCTCGCTTGGAATGGCAAGACTATGCACGGTGAAAACAGGCTGACGCTTCCGGGCTTGATGGCGTGAAACATACAGGATCGGCTCACGCGTGCCTGGGGGAATGGTTTCTACTGGCTCGCCATGATACGTGACACGCTCAACCCTGCGAGGAAGATCATCCTCGGTGAGGAGTGTGGCGAGGCGTGACGCGACGGGATCATCCAGGCTGAGGGCGAGACGCATCATGCATTCACTCCTTGATCACGCCGAGGAGGATGTAGACGAGTTTCTCCTCTGCCATGAGGAGGCTTTCACGCGTGCCATACACGTTCGCACACACGCCCTGAAGGTCGAGGCGGGGCTGCTGGGCGAGATGAAACGCAACGCCCGGCATGCTGCCATTACACGTGTAGACGGGTCTCCCACTACAGGCGGGATCAGCCTGACTACTAGGCGTGCAGGCTACTCGCATGCTCGGATTATACAGGTTTTTTAATTTCCGCGCGAAGTCTGCCGCTGCGAGCTGCATATAGCCGAGTTCTTCCCCATCAGTTGTGTTCACGTCAACGGCAATATAGAATGGTTCTGGCAGGCCTGAAAGCCAACCACTCGTGGGAATACTCGTAAGATTCTGGGGGAGATAGCGGAGGGGGATATCATACTCTCTCCCCGTGAGGGGATGCTCATAGGCGAGATGATAAAAGCCATCCGGGCCGGGCGTGAACGCGTACAAGCCATACTGA
>WAPJ01000016.1 GCA_015520785.1 Candidatus Woesearchaeota archaeon | reverse complement strand
TCCCGGATGAATTCTTCCGAGAGGTTATCCGCGAGGCCGCTGTCAAGCAGGAGGAGAACTGGCGTCGGATCAAGCGCTTCCAGGAAGCCTTTAGGAAGGAGTTCCTCCCTTAAACACGCTTATTCTCCCCATCCGTGAGGAAGCGTATACGCGTATGCTGCCTGATGCGATCCTGCTGCGAGCGTGTTATAAAAACGCTCTACATATCTCTCCACTCGTTCTCTCAGCACGCTAGAACCCTTTCTTTGATTCCCATGCCATGCCCTGACCGGCGTGCCATCAGGAAGAATAACTCCCCCATGCTTCCCCATCCGCTCTTCAGTGAGAACAATGAACTTTGTCTTAAGAGGGCGGATACTCTCATAATGAGGGCTTTTCTCCACGGATTTTCTCAGCTGTTGTACCCCACCAAGACTGATGAAGAGCGGCTCTTCTTCTTCACGCGCATAGATCCTCCTCCCAGGGAGGAGATAGTTCACATACCCCCATTGGAGGTGATCATATTCTCTTTCTCCTACTCCGCGAGAATACCTGTCTGGGTCGTGTTCTGTCTTGACCAGTGAGATTGGGGGGAACTGTTCCTCCTGCAACTGAAGGAGTCGTCTCTCAAGTGTACCCTTCTTTCCAAGATTGACACGGACGATTCTCCTTCGTGTCTCGTCTCTCCCATATTCAAAGGGAAGGCTATAGTTCTCCTTCACATTCAGCATGCTGATAAAATAGAATGGTGCGCTAATCCCTTCTAGGGGTGTTGCATGCACCAATTGACGACCCGGAGTATCTTCTCTGAGAATCCTCACACTGAAGGGCTGGTTGAAGATATCCAGTAATGCGTGCATGATCTGCTCTTCAAGAAGCCGTGATTCTTCTCCCTTTCTCTCCGGGAGGAAGACTTTTTCTTCTCCATCAGGGAAGAGTGAGGGCTGGCTGATAAAACCCATCTTAAGCAGGAGGAGAAACACTCTACACCTATATAAAGACTTCGCTACTCTATTGTGGTGAATGGGGGCGTCGCCCCCTTGGGAAGGATTTTTCACGCGTCACTCTTCGCCAAGACTTTCTCCCAATAGTCAACTGGCTTGATATCAATAATCCGCGTCGCGTGGATCACATACTTCCCATCCTTACTCCTGCTGATCGTCGTCTCAATGATCGGCATCTTCTGCAACTGTTTAATCTTACTCTCACTCAGCTCAAGCGTCTCATCCATCCGGCGTTCACCTCCACACTCGCTTCACACGCGAGTGTAGAAAGTCCACCACAGGCATGGTTTATCAGTATCATCCCACACGCTCCGGAAGATCCTCTTCTCATAAGGAAAATATCTATCCCCTCCAGAGAAACTTTTCTTTACCCGCCTCCCCACAAGGATATCCTCTCTTCTTCTCTCTCCTTCAGCATCATTCTCGCCAGAAAAATTGAAATGATAAAAGTGAGGAGATGAGTGAGACACAGGCACGAGAATACGAAGCGCTACGTGAGATAAAGAGGTATACCTCCTCTAGCCGAGCTGGAATCCCTCGGGCAGGTTGCCGAGCATCCGCTGCAAGTCCTTCCCACGCTTCCCCCGCATCATCCGCAAAAGCTTCCGACTCTGCTTATACTGTTTCAACAAGAGCCGCACATCCTCCTCGCGCACGCCCGCACCACGCGCAATCCGCCGTATGCGACTCTCATTCAGAATGTCAGGATGATCCAATTCTTCAGGCGTCATACTCTGCATGGCCGCCTTCCATCGTTTCAACTGGTCCTCCTGCACGCTCACAACCTCGCGTGGCAGACGCCCCCCCACGCCGGGAATGTATTCTAAGAGCTTCTGGAGGCTGCCCATCCGCTTCACGGCATCCAACTGTTCCATCAGGTCGCGGAGCGTGAAATCCCCCCTCAAGAGCTTCCGGGCTTTCTCCTCAGCCTCCTCACGGCTAAAGGCTTCCTCAGCACGCTCGAGCAATGCTTTCAAGTCGCCCATGCCGAGCAGCCTGCCAAGAAAACTTTCAGGATCAAATGATTCCAAGTCTTCAAGCTTCTCACCCGTCCCGATGAACGCTACTCTCGCACCCGTCGCGGCGGCCGCGGCGAGCGCACCACCCGCCTTGCCCGTCCCATCCATCCGCGTAATAATCAGCTTATCCACGCCAAGCAGGTCGTGAAAAGCCCGTGCATCACGCTCAACAGCCTTCCCCGCGTCAGCAGGAACGACGAGCAGCGTCTCATCCGGCTTCACAGCCTCACCCAGAGCTTTAATCTCCTGGACGAGCGTCTCGTTCAGACTATCCCGGCCGGCCGTGTCAATCAGGATGAGATCATACGCCCTCCCCCGTGCTTCCATCTCACGCCTGGCTTTCTCCCAGGCTTCCACGGCACTCGCTGCTTCAGGCGTATACGCGTCAACACCCGCTTTTTCCGCGAGCTGCCGGAGCTGGTCGCGCGCAGCGGGACGCCACGTGTCCGTCTCCACGACCGCGACACGGTAGCCTCTAACGGCATAGTAGCGTGCAAGCTTCCCCGTCGTCGTTGTCTTCCCACTCCCAAACAGGCCGAGGAGCATGACCCGCCAGGGCTTCTCCTCCAAGCGTAACGGCTCACCCTCACCGAGGAGGCCGCGTAATTCCTGCGTGAGAATATGAATGAGATGATCCCGCTGTGAAAGCCCTGGTGGTGTGGGCTCACGCTTAAACCGTTCCTTAACACGCTTGGTCACGTCAAACACGAGCTTGACGGGCACGTCAGCCGCGAGGAGTGCGCGCTGCACATCCCGGAGAATATCGCGGAGCGTGGCATCATCAATCAGCACGGCATCCCTAATCCGCTGGAATGCCTTCTGAAGGCCTTCACGCAACGAGTCAAGCATAATCCACTGGATTACTGCTGAGCTTATAAGCGCTTGCCCTCACCTTCCCTTTCTTCCTTATCCCCCCTATCTTTTTCTCTTCTTCTCCTTCCATCTTCTTTTCCCTAAACCTCGCCTCACCTCACATACGTATCTGGAGGAAGATGAGTTAAAGACGGAGAAACTCCAAAGAAGAATATGCTGGAAGAGGAGAAGATGATTAAATGAGGAGATAAAGAAGGGGGAGGGAGATGAAGAAATAGTGGGGGTGGTGAGAGGGAAAGGATGACGCTTCCTCTCCTCCTATCCGAGTGCGTGCTTAACGCTCCGATCCCGCTTGACCAGCCGATCAAGGAAGATTATATCCGCGGGGCCGGGTGGGAGTGCCTGGAGGATCTCATCCGTCACGAGGAGGATATTCTTCTCGCGCAGCCAGTCGCGAATCCGCCTCGCGAGAACACCCTGCTCCACTCTGCCGGGCGTGAGCCAGGCGAACGCCTCCTCCCGACGGAAGGTGGGCATAACGTATGGCGCACCCTTAATGAGGATGATCATGAGGCCCATACTCAATTCAACATCATGAAAGGTCTTCTCACCGTAAATCATGAAGCTCCCCTTCCCCATGTACTCGCCCGCACGCGCATGCTTACTCACCTGCTCGGGCTTCACGTGAAACACCCTGATGCTTGCGAGGCCTTCACGCCACGCGCGGCTGCCAATCGCGGTAAGCCGAGCGGCTGCATGCATACTCTCCTCATGCGTCCCACCCCGGAGGATGACGAAGGGACTCCCCGGGAGTTCTGCATGGAAGATAAGATCATCCCTCCTCAGGACGCGTTTGATGAGTTCCTCATTCTGCTCGGCACTCCGCCCCCCGACCAGGAGGTAATCCTCGCCGAGCATCCACCGGTAGCGCATAAACCAATAGGCCTTCTTCTCCACCCGCTCCACCTGCTTCTCCCGCGGCTTCTCCTCCAAGCGTTGTAACCGCTCGAGTGCTTCTTCCACGCCCTTCAGCTTCTTCTTCAACCGCTTCGCCTCCGCGAATGCTTCCGAGGCGAGATCCTCCACGCGCCTCCCCACTTCGAACGGCACATCCATCAGGAGAATCCTGCATTCCGCTTCTTCTTTTAACCCTTCCCCTCTCCTTCTCTCATCACGCTTCATTCTTCCTCTCCTCCAACCTTTTCCTTGAGAAGAAGGAGACAGGCCTCTCCTTCACTCTTCATTCTTACTCTTTTCTCCCAATCCTTCTTTCCCTTTACCTTTCCCTTTGCTCTTGGCTTCTTCGCATCTTCACTCTTCATTTCTACCCTTCTCTTCTCCATGCTTTTCGACGAGCCTTCCCTACCTCTTCCCTTCTCAGAGTAGGGCATCATACATACCAACCATGATAGTGTCTGCGAGTCTCCCAGCAAGATCTTCCCCTCTCCGAGGAGGTCATCATACGAGAAGGATGAGTGCGGAGTATGGGTGGCTGATAAGAAAGGCTGAATGTGAAGAATATGGAAAATGGTTTTATCCGAAAAAGATACACTCCCTCCTTACTCTCTCCTCGCGAGTGGCACCCCTCCATTTTTAAGGCTGAGGGGGTTTAAGCAGGAGTTAATGGGCCGACATGTCCGCGAAGCGGTGAGCAGCATGCAGACTGGGAGGACACCAACCACGCCACCCGTCCTCCTCACCACGCAACCACTCGTCCAAGTCGCGTATGGAACCAAGGAGGGGGAGCTCATGATCGTCCGCTTCCCCTTCGCGGATGGTAAGCAGACGGCAGCGCACGCGGAACGCATCCCGCTCGAGACGAGCGAGGAAGTCACGGTGAGCAATCTCTTCCTCGACCTCGAGCACGCCCCGGCCATTATCAGTCTCATCCACGATCAGGATGGCCTCCTGATTGGCACGCGCGGGGGGAACGTCTGGCGGATAAAAAAATCCCGTCGGAGGCTGATCAGCCTGGAGAGTGAGCTTGCCGGCGTGAGCGTGACGGACGAGGGCATTCTCATCGCGACCGGCCTCAAGCTGATCCTCCTCGCGCGGAATGGACAGGTGAAGGACACGCTCCAGCTTGACGCTGAAGCACTCGCAGCACCCCTCTGGCTCCCCGAGGAGAGTCTCGCCATCATCCCCACCGAGCGTGGCGTTGAAGCCGTGAGCATCTTCCGCGGCGTGCTCGTCAAGAAATGGGCATACGCCTCGGCAGCAGTGCATGCCACGCCAGCTGCGCGACGCGTCCGTGAGGGTATCCTCCTCATCACCTTCGGGAGTCATGACGGCATCTTCCACGCATTGACGAGTGATGGGCGTCTCGTCTGGCAGTATAAGACGGGTGGGAGCATCCTCTCCCAGCCGCGCATGGATGATCTGAACGGGGATGGGATTACGGATATCATCTTTGGGAGTACGGATGATAGCCTTTACGTACTGGACGAGTATGGCGTGCGCGAATGGTCGTACGAGACGGACTTCTGGATTACCGCGCGGCCCGCCGTGTATGATATTAATCGTGACGGTCTCAAAGAACTCTTCGTCGGGAGTTATGATGGCATCCTCTATACTTTTAGCCCGCAGCCTGACTTCGTGCCAGCCGTGAATGTTGCCGCTGCGAGCATGCTCCAACAAGCACTCCTCGTTGACGAGGAGGCGCATGAGAGCGTGGCAGGCTATTTTGCAAAACTCCTCGCCAGGGAGGAACTGGGTGGGATGATCCTCTCTACGGAAGCCTGGGAGTTGAATGACCGTCAGGGTGTTATCGTCGCGCTCACGCATCATGGCATTGCCTATGCGAAACGCTATACGCTTGAAGGGTGAACGGCCTATGCTGATCAGCGAGAAGGGACAGATTGAACGCATCCGCACATGGATTGAACATTTCGATGAGGAAATGGAGGGTGGCATCCCGAAGGGGCATATCGTCCTCTTCAGCGGCACAGCGGGGACGATGAAGAGCAGTCTCACGTTCAACATCCTCTATCATGAGGTACGGGAGAATAAGCGTGTCGCCCTCTACCTCACGTTAGAACAGAGTAGTGAGAGCCTCTTGAATCATATGATTAACATGGGGTATGATATGAATGCGATCAGCGTGTATATTATTAATAATATTCAGGACTTGGCGAGCGTCTTGAATACGATACGGGAGAGTGGTGAGGGGAGTCTCATCCTCATCGACCTCGCGGCTATTCGCAAGGAGGTGAAGAATGCTACGCTTGGCGCGAGTGGTGAATGGTTGAACGTGATCAAGAATATCCTCCGGAAGATGAAGGAGAAGGGAGACTTGGAACTCTTCACGCTGGACAGTCTCTCCGCCCTCTACGTGATCAGCCATTTTGATAATCCTCGCGCAGAACTCTTCTACCTCTTTGAATACTTCCGTGATCTCGAGCTTACCACGTTCCTCATCGCCGAACGCCCACTCACACGGGACAAGTATGCGGAGTATGGTGTGGAGAGCTTCCTTGCGGATGGCGTCATCGCCCTCGACCTGGTTGAGCGTCATCGGAAGGTGAGCCGTGAGATTAGGATTGTCAAGATGCGCGCGACCGCGGCGAACACGGACGTCTTCACACTCGAGTATAGTAATGGCACGTTCAAAGCATTGTATGGCGGTCAGCCCGCCCTCATCTAAGCAGGGAAAAACAGTTCTCCTCCCCACGCATAGGGTGGAGAAAGAAAGTGTATGGTGATCATGCATGCCCATCTATCTCGGCAGTCGCAGGGTTGAAGAACACGTTCAGACGGCACCAACCCTGAGGGAGGGCGTCCGCCAGGCGAAGCGTGAGGACCGGCAGCGTCTCGCATCCCTCCCCCGTGAAGCGCCACGCGAAAAACGCGCGCTAGCAGAAGCGAACACGCGCGTCTACACGCTCAAGACAATCCTCGACCAGGCGCTTGACGGCCTGACAAGCCTCGCGCTCATCACCCTCCTCCTCTATACGACCACGCAGAGTCTGCTCATCACGGGCATTGCACTCATGCTCCGGCATGCCTTCACGCTCCTGGCTGAAGCACTCCTCCCCCGCTTCGCCCAGAAGACGGAGGACGTGAAGCGTCTCGCCTATACGGCTGGCGTGATCGCAGGCTTCCTCTTCATCCTCACGGGAGCCGCGAGCATTATCGCTCAACCCTGGCTCCTCACCCTGCTGATCATCCTCTTCAGCACTGCCACGGGCGTGTATGCGCGCGCCAGCCGCCTCCTCCTCCCACGCGTCCTGCCGAAGCATGCCGTGCACGGCCTCCAACGCTGGCTCCTCTATTATGGTGTGATCATCGCGAGCATGGCCATGATCCTCAGCAGCTTTGCCTTCCAGACGACAATCACCTTCAGCCTCTACTTCACGCTGACAGGCGTCCTGCTCATCCTCGCCGCGTATCTCACGTATATCCTCACACCCTACCGTGAGGTGGAGATGCAGCAACCCTCCTTCCGCACGCTGCGCGACGTGCTCCTCAGCCAAAGTCCTTTCGCACGACTCGTCCTCCTCGCGGGCAGTCTGACGGGCGCGCTCGCACTCGCCTATCCCCCGCTCATCGTGATTGACGCGTATGAGACGTTCAACCAGCATGCGGGAGCCGTGCTCATCCTCTTCGCCGCCGCGCTCCTCACGAGCACGCTCAGCCCCCTCTTCTTCGACCAGCTCGTCTTGCGGAAGCGGGGGCGGACAAGCTACTTCCTCCTCGGCCTCGGCTTTATTCTCGCCGTGCCCGCCGCGTTCATCCTCAGCCGCATGCAGTCCACGCTCATTCCTGACGCGGCACGCGTCTTCTTCCCCTACTTCATCCTCTTCCTCGGCATGGCCGGGTTTGGCATGAGCGGGATTGCCCTGAGCAGGCTCTTGCTTGACATCTTCCAGCGGGAGGAACGTCATAGGATCAGCCAGGCGATGAGCCTCCTCACAGCAGTCATTACTCCTATCCTCACGCTGCTCATCCTCGGCCTCGCGGGGAGTGATCTGCTCATTGGCCATTTCATTGCGCTCCTCACCGCGTTCATCCCCTTCCTCCTCTTGAGTATCCTCACAGGGAGGCTTGAAGAGGAACGCTTCCGCAGGCTCCATGTTCAGCCGCATGTGAAGAAGAAGGTGAGCAGGGCATGAGCATCATAACTCGTGAGGGACGCACAACTCTTAAAAGGAGGATGGGGGTTGTGCCGCGTATGCGTCACGGCCTCTCACCGCTCGTCGCCACGATCCTCCTCATCGCGTTCGCCGTCGCGCTGGGGAGCGTGGTCTTCACCTATTTGAGCGTGAGCATGACGGGTGGTATGGAGACGGCTGGCTGTGCCAAGTATGCCCGCTTGGACTCGCCAGACTTGACGCGTGAAGGCGCATACGCATTCTCGTTTGATGGGAATACGGTGAGCCTTACGCTCATGAACGCGGGCGAAGTAACCATTGTGAAGGAACGCGTGAATATTATTGGGAGTGAGGATACGTTCACGATTGATCTTGACCGGAAAATCCCACCGGGGAGCGTGAAGCGCTTGCATATCCCGTATGATCCGAGCGTGTACGGCCAGCCCGAGAAGGTCGTTGTCATCCCCGTTTTTATCAAGGCCGGGCAGGACACGTACTGTGCCGACGGGAAGATCCTTTATAGTGTGAAGAAGTAAAAAAGCCTGCTTCTCCTTCTCGTAGATCCATTCTTTTCTTCCTTCTCTCTTCTCCTCTTACCCCTTTTTCATTTTATTCCCTCTAGCTTATTCCTCTTCGTTTTCCTTTCATTTCATTGAGGTGGTTGATGATGCTCCTGATGGCTGAACTGTTTGAAGAGGATGCTATCTTATAAGAGGAGGATAAGCGTGTGAATGTGCATGCGGAATGCATGATCACTAGGCGTGGGAGTGGATGATGAAAACCCGCTCTCCCGGGCATAATGCTTAAAAGCTCTCTGTGTGTGCGTGAGCGTATGGTGGAGGATACGAAGGGCTTGACCGTGCGGAAACAGGAGGACTTGAGCGAATGGTACCAGCAGGTTATCCTCAAGGCTGGCCTGGCACGCTACACGGCCGTCAGTGGTTGTATAGCAT
>WAPJ01000015.1 GCA_015520785.1 Candidatus Woesearchaeota archaeon | reverse complement strand
GTTTGATCACATCCCCAATCTTAAAATTCCTATCCAGCGTCAGGCTGATGCCTGCGAAGATATCCTCAAGGCTCTTCTGCAATGCAAAGCTTACCGCGAGGCCGGCCACGCCGAGACCGGCAAGGAAGGGGCCTATCTGCACGCCCCAGAGTGTGAGGATGAAGAGGCCGAGCATGATCCAGCCGAACGCGCTGATAAACTTGTTAATCAATGGCAGGACCGCCTGTTCCGGCCCCACGAGTTGCGTGGCGACACGGTTAAACACGAGCTCGTTCAGGATGATATTCACGCTCCGCAGTGCGCCAATCCCCGCGAAGATGGTGATGAGCGTGAGGATGAGCGCATCATACCAGCGTGGGAAGCCGAGGATCTCACCCGCCTGGAGGAAGCCGAGGAGGATGAGGATGAAGAAGACAGGCTTGTCCAATGCTGCGAGGAGCTTATCATCCAATACAGTCTTTGTCCTCCGTGTCAGCCGTCGAATAATGCCTTCCGCGAGGAGTTGGAGGAGTCTGCTCAGAGCGATCCAGAGGATGAGCGTAAAGCCAGCCTCAACCCATGCATTCTGCAGGAAGCCCGGCTGCCATGCGTCTGGTAGGATGCTCGTCAGCGTTGGAAGCATGAATTGCATACTGCTCAGCCACCCCGCAGGGTTTTATAGCTTCTCTGCTCCTACTTGACAGTGAGCGTGATGACACGACGATAGTCTCCCCCATTCGTCTCATCCGTGAGGAGGATGGGGAGATGATAGACTCCTCCACTCACGCCCCCAGCGCGGAGCGTGAAGACGTCAACGCGCGACGCGTGAGGCTCAACCCGTAATGACCGCGTCGTGTAGGGTGAGAGGAGTGCGAAGGAAGAATCGGGAGAATCAAGAGAGAGTGTATACTCCGCCTCGCCAGGAGAAGGGTTTACCACGGCGAACTGGATTTTCACGCCGCGCTTCAATTCTGCGCGTGTCAGCGTAAGCTGAGTCGGACAGAGGGTGAAGAGCATGCCATCATCAATATCCGCTTGCAAACGGCTCGGACAATAATCGGGTGGTTGGATGGCATCAACCTTCCCGCTTACTGCTGTGAGGAAGTACACGCCACTCGAGAAGATCATGATGGCGAGGATGAGCGCGATGAGACTATTCAAGCTCAGGCTCAGCGCGGCAGGACGCATCAGCAACGTCACCTCCACCAGTCTATACGCGCGGAGCTTAAAAAAGTCGTGTTCTCACAATGAGGAGTGAAAAGAAGCGTCTCTCATAAAAAAGCCTTGTATGGTGAAGGCGTATACGCTCCCGTGTTTTTCTCATAGTGGTGTAAACCCTCTCACACCATGCTCCCCTCATGAGAAAAGGATGACTTTATGCCTATCCCTCCACACGCGGGAGGAGGAGATAGACTAGGAGGGTGAAAGGAGAAGCTCCTCTTCAAGGAGAAAGAAGAAGAGTTCGAGAAGGGGGATAAAGAGAGACGTCTTCTATGCTTTCCGCTCCGCGGCCTTGGCGAGGCCTTGGGCAATGCGTAGCAGGGCGTCAGCGGGATGCTGCGTGTGCACGATCCCGCTCGCGACGAGCACGCCACTCGCACCGAGGAGGACGGCCTGATACGCGTCCTCCCCGCTTGTAATCCCCGCACCAACAAGGAGTGGGATAGATCCTACACTCTCTACTGCATCTGTGATGATGCGTGGTGCCACGCGACTCACGCTCCTCCCAGTGGCGATGAGCTCGGGTGGCTCGACCGCAATGAAGTCTGGCTGGAGTCGTGTGATGCGTTCCGCTTCGCGTGGCGTGCGTGCTGCGATAAGCACGTGAAGATCTTCATCCTGAGCGAGGATGCGTGTCTTCTGCAGGACTTCGAGGGGGAGGGGGTGTTCTGAATGATTCAGGAGGACTCCTGTAACGCCTGTGGCTTTGAGTGTCTGGACTGGGAGGAAGCCGGTGGCACGCTCATCCCGCAGCGCGTCTGCATGCTGCGCGTACACGCGAATGTGGGGTATGCTTCGCGTGCGCTTGACGGTCTCGCTGAGGAGGGGGTGTGGTGGGAGGAGGATAATGCTGATCGCGTAGCGTTTGACGGCTCTTCGCGCTGCGCTGAGGATAGTGTCAAAAGCGGTGATGCCGATCGTATAATTCTTCCAATTGACCGCGAGGACGGGCCGCATGCGTGACAGGTTAAATATTCACTCGTTTAAGAACGTATGCATTCCCTTCACAAGCAGACGTTTTCTTGCTGAGTCTGACCAGTGCCTTCTCATTCTCCACGCAGGAATATTCTCTTTCTCTTCCTGCTTCTTTTATCCTCTATTTCCTCCTTCCCTTTCTCACCATACTCTCAAGGAGATATGCTATAAAGGATAGAAGTAGGGAAGAAGGAGGCTGGAGGAGTGGGAAATGTCTCAAACAGAGGGAGGGTAGAAAATAAAGGATGGAAGAAAAAGGGAGTGGGAGAGAGTCCTATCCTTCACGCCTTGCCGTGCGTGTTAAACTCGTAATTCAAGAGGAGCATGAGGAGAATGAGTGTGATGGTAAAGACGCCGAAGGCGAAGAACATGACCGCTTCTTGGAGGGGGTTGAGGAGGAGGACTCGTGTTGTGAGCCAGTACCAGCCGAGGCCGAGGAAGAGGAAGCCCGTGAGGATGAACGTGTTAATCGTATGAATGAGGATTTGATGCTCCTCCTGCCGTGTGAACATGCGCTTCGCCTGTTTCTTCCCGCCTGCCATGCTGGATCAACTCGTTAAAGGGATAAAAGCGTTTTATTTGACAGTAAAGATGACGGTTCGGGTGAGTTCGAGGTCTCCTACGGTAGCCTGGACGAGACATGTGTAGGATCCTCGTTGGACACCAGAGGATTTAACAAGGACAACGCCACCGTCAAGCGTCTCGCCGGGAGGAATGGTCTTATCGATGAGATAACTTCCAAAGGTTATGCTTGGCGTAGAGCTATCAGTACAAGCACTGATGCTGAATTCAACCTTTGTACCAGGAGTAATATCCTCCGTTCCTGTATTGTAAAAGTCGAATCCTACTTTTTTCGTATCAGTCGTTTTGAGCGTGAGCTGATTCCCGCTCGTGCCGATCGTGAGGGGCTGGTCGTACGAGGCTGCTTTGAAGGGGACTTGCTGGCTGCCAACGGTTTCTTCAATCTGCTCGGGACTCACCTTGTTGAGAATCGTCCTGACTGCAACAACAAGACTGCTCATGACGATGATCGCGAGGACGAAGATGATAATACTCTGCATGCTGAGTTCGAGTGCACCACGACGATTCATGCCAGTATCACCCCTCACCAGGCTTCTTCAAGAACACCCTCACCCATCCTCTTCTTTTAAACGTTTAGTTTCTCCTCGGGGAGGGTTACGCGATGCTTCTTATAGGCA
>WAPJ01000014.1 GCA_015520785.1 Candidatus Woesearchaeota archaeon | reverse complement strand
GAGGAGGATATCCTCAAGGAAGGTGTATGTAGTAGTGTGGATTCGTGCTGGTTGAATGACAGGAGTAATATTCTGTGTGGTAAGCGTCCATCCCGCCGCTTTCGTTGAGAGGAGGGTTAAAATGTACGTATTCTTCTCTTCTCGTTTAAGGTGGAGTACGCTGAGGGGGAGGTGTGGATCATACAGTAAGGGTGTGATGAACGTAACGTTAAGAAAGCGAATGGGTTCTTCATGACTCTTCAAGTGGAGGATGTGTGCGCTCACGCCAGGATAGGGGCCGTCAAGCACGCCCTGCGGGAAGGTCATGCGGATAAAAGCAGTCCTCCCTTCAGGGTTTGGTGGGGTGCCGCTATATTTTGGTGGTCGTGGGAGCTGATAGACCGGCCCATAGGATGGTGTGAATGTTGAAGGGATGAAGGGGAGCGCTTCTACGCGTTCCAGAGTAACTGGGGAAGGAACAGCGTTCACTTCGATGAGATACGAGTCGAGAGGAGCGCGGAAGGTTTTACCCCTTGCTGTGAAGGAGGCTTCACCCCGCCAGACGGGGAGGACTTCGGACGAGTAGAAAAGAGCACCATCTTCAAGCCGTCGAGGGGAGGAGCAGAGGTTTAAGCCGAGAACGGCTTTTTTACACACTTTTGCAGCGTATGCGCGTTCGAACAAGCCTGCAACCGCAAATCGTCCAAAGAGGTGAAGCACATCCCGCCGATTCATCCTCTCTTCCAAGCGCATACGCGAGCATAGACGCTTGAGGATCTCATAAAGATTATGATTGGGTGGATTGAGGAGAACAGTAAACTTTTCCATATAGAAAACCTCTTCTTTTTCTCCTCCTTTCTTCCTTTTTTTCCTTCCTCTTCATTCTCTTCTCAGGGATAAACCTTATATACCCTCCCGCGCTGTGGGTGTGCGTATGCGACGGCTGATCCTCTCATCCATCCTCCTCATGCTCTTCTTCATCCCACTCGCTTCTGCGATTGGTGTGACTGGTTGTATCCCGCAGGAATATCCCTACACGCCGTATGGGAAGATCAGTTTTTCCCATCTCATCCTGAATCATGGTATTCCCTATACGATCCGCGTGGAGGGAGACTTGGCGGATTATGTTGTGCTGAGCGATACGCCCGGCCGACTGGAAGGGTATATCCTCCTCCCTCCGGGCTTGCCGGGTGGCGTGCACGAGGCAGACCTCATCGTCAAGGAGGACCCGCGGGGGAATGGGATGGTCCTCGCAACCACGGCCGTGAAATGTCCCATCAGGATTATCGTTCCCTATCAGGGCTCGCGCGTCCAGCTCATCCTCACGCCCACGGCTGCTGATGGCTGGGTGAATGCCACGCTCACGATCAAGAACCTGGGCGAGCAGAGCATTTCAGGAGAAGTCAGGATCACGCTTACTCAAGCCTCACAACCCATTGCGGAAGCCGCATATTATGCCGACCTCCTCAAGCCGCTTGAAAAACGTTCCTATACCTTCTCAAAGGGAGGCCTCCCCGAAGGACCGTACACGCTCGTGGCACGCTTCACCATGCCTACGGGGAGCGAGGAAACAGTCACGCGAGAGGTTACGCTCGGCAGTATGAACGTGCGGATCGTGAATTATACGCGCATCCTCACGCCAGGCGCGTATGCCAACCTGAGCTTTACGCTGCGGAATGACTGGGAGCATCCCCTGCAGGCACGCCTCCGCGTCCGCGTTGAAGGAAAACTCTGGAAGGGCGTGTGGATTGACACGGGCTATTACCCCCTCCAACCATTCCAGGAGGAGGAGGTACGCTTCCCTTATCCCCTCGGCAAACTTCCACCCGGAGACTATTTTATTAACTATACGCTCACGTATGGCACGATCGAGAAAGCCTATACGCGTCAAGGCCTCCTCCCCGTAGAAGTCAGGGAGGATGATAAGCCCACGCTCATCCTCATCCTGAGCGGCATGCTCCTTACGCTTCTCACCCTCATCCTCCTCGCGCTCGGCAGGGCGCGGCGGCACCGGCAGGCGCGGAACGCACGGCTCGAGCAGAAGCGGCAGAACGCGGAGCGCAAGCACCCCCAGCGGAAGCATTCTACTCGTCAGAAGTAATCTTTAAAAAAACTGGATGGTTTAGGTTGGCGTATGGCAGACGCTGACATACCGCGAAGCACGATTATCATCCTCGCGATGATCACGGTGGTCTTCATGCTCGTCTCAGCGGGCATGCTCGTCCTGGCTTCACAGCAGAAGGCTGGTATGATCCCCGTGAGTAGTGGGAGCATGCAGGGCGAGGCAAGGCTGACACTGCTCGGCCCCACGAAGGCCGAGGTATCCTTCACCCTCCTCCCACAGCCTGAGGGCGTGGGTGTGGATGTCTACTCATGAGCATAAGCATGGATAGGTGATGGCCAAATGGACGTTTCGAATAGGACGCTCGCAGTCCTCCTCTTCCTCGCAATGGCTGTGAGCCTCGCGGGGACACTGGTTGCCGTGGCAAAGATGAATAGTCTGAGCATGAGCGGGTATGCGACGAATCCGAACGCGACCGCCCAGTTAACGATCGCCAACACGCTGAGCATTAAGTTTAGCGTGGCCACGATCGACTGGGGTTCTGGTTATGTGAATGGCTCGTCAAACGAGTGTAACCTGACGACGAGTGATGTTGGCGCAGCACCCTACAGTGGGTGTGTCGGCTTCGTCAGTCCCGCCCCCGCGCCACTCACGCTGGAGAATGATGGGAATGTCGTGGCGAACGTGACCGTCAAGCTCAACCAGACGCCCGCACAGTGGATTGGTGATAGTGGCGCGCAAGCCTGGATTAACGTTGCCGAGAAGGAGACAGGGAGTTGTACGCTCAACCTCCTCACGGGATTGCAGAGTATTAGCACGACAGAATTGAGGATCTGTGAGCGCTTCCAGTATGCGAATGCGAATGACGAGCTGAATATTGGCATGAAGGTCCTCGTGCCCAACACGGCACCACCAGGCACGAAGGTGACCGAGGTGAACGCGGTGGCCACAGCGGCAAGCTAATCCTGACCAGCCTCGCATGTGGAAAACCCTTCCCCCCGAAATCTTTCCCCATCCCTTTTTCTTCTCGTTTTCCCTCTCCCCCATCCTCATTTTATTTTTCTTCTTCATCCTCTTCCTCTCTTCATCATCCTCCCCGTTCTCCAGGGGGAGCGTGTTCTTCTGAAGCGTGTATGAGGCATACATTGTTGAGAATGAGAATGACCTCCATAAGAAGATTAAGGGTGAAGGGAGCGTATGAGGGGTCTTACACTGTTGAGAATGAGGGAAGTGTGAAGCATGTGTGAGAAGGTGGAGATAGAGGGGGAAAGGATAGTGCGAGACGGAAGAAGGGAGTGGAGATCCTCTCCCCCGCGGGGTAGTGGGGGATGAGGGCTATGCGCTCCTCGCTCCGCGTGCATACCATTCTTTCAACCGAGGGAAGACGCGGTACGTATTCTCGAGGAGCTGTTCTTTGAGGACGGCTATGGGAATGTCTTTCAGCATGGCAATCCTTGCGAGGCTTCTCGGCAGGCAGGTGCTCCTGCTTGGGATGCCCCGCTCCGCGCCGAGGAAGGGCGCGTCCGTCTCAAGCAAAAGTCGATCGGCGGGTGTGAGCCGGGCGAGCTGTTGCATCTGCTCGCTTCGCAGGACGTTACAGGGGATGCTCACGTACACGTTCAATGTTTCAAGTGCTTCGGGGATGAGCCGCTGGCGGCCGGTGAAACTATGGAGGATGACGGGCATGCTTGGGGCTTCCTCTTGGAGGATACTGATCACCTCCCGCTCCGCGCGCCGCGAGTGGACGACTACGGGGAGGCTTTCACGCCGTGCAATGCGGAGCTGTTCCTTGAAGACGCGAATATCCTCTTGTGTGACGCTGTGCGTCCCGTCCAGGCCGATCTCGCCGATGCCCACGAGTCGTTCACCCGCTTCTCGGATGATGCCTGGGAGCAGGTCGGGACGCGCATTAAAAGCCGTGATAAAGCCCGCCTCCCTATCCCGTTCTAGTTCGCCCGGCGGATAAATGCCGAGAACATACGCGACATTCTCTGGGAGGCTGGCCTGGAGGATCCGCTTCGCGCTTGTGAGATCAATACTGGTGAGGAGCACGCCGATTCCTTCTTCTCGGGCTTCCTCATACTCAGAGAGCGCTTTGTCCGGATTGAAGAGGAATGCATGCTCGTGCACGTCAACGAGGCGTGGTGAAAAACCCATCAGTCCTCAACGAGAATCCATGCTTTTTTAAACCATGCGTGCTTTGTCAGCCGCGTATGCCACCACGCATCCTCAGGCTTGAAATGCAGGGTTTCAAGAGTTTCGCCAAGCGTACCGTGATCCCCTTCCTCCCGACGTTTAACGTGATCGTCGGCCCGAATGGGAGTGGGAAGAGTAACGTGCTTGACGCGCTCGTCTTCGTCCTCGGCAAGGCGGGTGCGAAGGGTATGCGCGCCGAGAAAACCGCGAACCTCCTGTATAATG
>WAPJ01000013.1 GCA_015520785.1 Candidatus Woesearchaeota archaeon | reverse complement strand
TTCCAAGTGAGGTGAGGTACGCCATTCAATCCGGAGGACGCCTCTATGAGACACGCTCTCTTCCCCGCTCTCTGCTTGAGATGAATCCTCTCTTCTCATCACCATCCCCTCTCCCCGTCTGGTCTGTGCCAATACGCTCTTACACGTCTATAGAGTCTGCGTCCAAGCTCATAGCCGAACGAGAAGGCATTCGTCATCATGGCGAGACCTGCAGTATCACGAAACTCGGGAGTCATGCTCATCCAGCCTAACACTCCCACTCCGAGCACGCCTGTTCCGATGAGCGCTTCAAGCCCATGCTTCTCGCATGCCCATCGAGCCGTGGTCGCTAGTGCGTAGGGTGCGAGGAGGAATGAGACGCCGAGCGTGAATGCGTCTCTTAGCGTTGGACTTTCTTCTTGAGAAGAAGCGTATTCTCCCTGAAACGAGCTGTTTAACTCCCTCTCACGCGAAGGGCATGCCGCATGCAATCGTTCATACAGTCCGCGGAGCATATGCTTCTCACGCTCAGCAGATGATCCTCTTCACGTTCAAAAAGATACGCGTCCCTGTTCACGATGCGAGAGTGAATGAGCCTCTCCTTCTTCCTTCTCCCACTGCTTATCCCTCCTTCTCTTATGAGAGGCATCTCCCCTCAGTGCATTTCCAAAACCCTTCTTTTCCCCTTCTGAAGGAACCATACGCTTTCATAAAACATGAGGAGTCTCTCATCATTGCATGCCACGCCCAGCATCCCCCGAGAGTAGGTGTGATCGGTGCGGCCGGCCGGCCGACTGGCTCCTCGAAGTCACGGGAAAGCCCCTCTGCACGCGCTGCTATACGCGGATCATCACGAGGCGGATGCGTGACGCGCTCCGCGGCGTGAAGCGGGCACGCATCATTAACCTCACGAACATTCCATTCGCGCGTGTTATCCCCTGGGTTGTGGAGGACGTGGGAGTGGATGATCTGATCATTCTTGCCACGGCTGATCAGCTTGCCCGTCTCACCTTGAGCGTGTATGCCACGCCAGGGTCGGAATGCGGCCGGAAGGCTGAGGAAATCCTCCTCCAGCCAGGACGGAAGCAGTATCCGCTTGGAAAGACGAGTCTCGCAGAATTCCGCCTCCTCCATCCAGAAGCGGAAGACCTTCTCTCCTGCCCGGAGGTTGAAAAACTATACGAGCATCTCCAACGCGTGACGGGTGAGAGCCTCTCCCGCAGCCTCGCAAAGGTATTCCAGCATATCACGCCCGGCACTCCGAAGCCTGACACGCCTGCACGAGCATTAGAAAAACTCGTGCGCGAAGCGGGGGAGGATAAGCAGGATGGATGAGTGAAGGATCAGCATGAGCCTCCCCACTCCCCTCATGCTCACCAAAAAAGCGGAGAATTTCTTCTCCTTCCTGGATGACCGCCTCTCCACTTCCTCTTTCCCGCTAAAAGCCATAAGATTTTCCATATAGAAAGAATAAGAGGGGGTGATGCATCATCCTCCCATTTTCCATATGGGAAAAGGATTCGTTCGGAAGAAGCATATTCCCCCCCATGACAAGAAAATCCTCCGGGAGGAAGAAGCACACGCTCAAAAAAACACCTCCCCCACAGGCCCTTATGCGTCCACGCGTCATCCTCACCATGAGCCTCCTCGCCACCATCATCATCCTCAGCCAATCCCACGAGACAATCCCTACAGAACCCTTCAGCCTTACCATTCTCAACTGTAGCATGACCAACTGCACAGCAGCATACGTTCAGCTCATCAACCAGAGCAGCCAGAGCAGATGCGCCTATTACAGCCTCACCGATCCCACTCTTATCAAGCTCCTCGAGGAAAAACACACGTCACTCATCCTCAACCGAGAAAAACCAATCCACCAGGACCTCACCATCATCAACACGCGCCACGCGAAGCGAGGCAGCATGCATAGCAAATACTGCATCCTCACCATTAACAAGACACCAGTCATCATCACCGGCTCCTACAATCCCACCAGCAGGCTCACCGGCGACCTCCTCCTCATCATCACCAACAGCAGCATCATAACCAACGCCTACCAGCAGGAATGGGACGAATACGCCCAGGGCATCTACGGAGGAGGCATACGCAATAATGCATGCGTGACCAATACGACAACCATCCTCTGCGCCCTCTTCTGCCCCGAGGATCACTGCGCGGAGCGGATCATCAGCACACTCCAAACCGCCAGAAGGATTCACGTCTCCGCGTACGTCTTCACCCATCCAAAGCTTGCAGGCTTCCTCATCCAAAAACATCAAGAGGGAGCGAACGTGAGCATCACCCTGAGCAAGCACGGCTGGAACAGCCCGGGCAGCCAGGCAGAACGCTTCCACCAGGCGGGCATCCCCATCAGCACGGCTGACACGCCATACTCCTACCATTACAAGCTCTGGCAAGCAGAGAATGCAACACAC
>WAPJ01000012.1 GCA_015520785.1 Candidatus Woesearchaeota archaeon | reverse complement strand
GCATTAGCCAAGCCCCCCGTCCAAGAGGAGAAGCCTCCAGCACAGCAGCGCATCCCCCAGAACGCGGAGCGGATGGATGAGGCACGCGCACGCGAGGAACGCCTCCGGCAGGCGGACGTGCCGAGCATGACCGACTTCTTCCACGTGAGCCGCCTCCCCCGGAAGGGGCATGCATAAACAAAAAAATGGGGGAGCGTGGTGAAGCATGCAACACCTCCCCAGCATCATCCACCTCAAACAGCGCGTGAAGGAGAAACTCGCGCGTGGCGAGCGCGAAGCAAGCATCCTGCTTGACAAGTACTTCTGGATCTTCGCCCTGGCAGGACCCATCCTCACCATCCCCCAGGTTTATACGATCTACGCGTATAAGACCGCGGCTGGCGTCAGCCTTGCAACGTGGAGCGCCTACGCCCTCCTCAATACTGCCTGGCTCGCGTATGGTGTGAAGCATCATGAGCGGATGATCATCCTCAACAATCTCCTCTGGCTTATCGTCAATACTGCCGTTGCAATTGGTGTCATCATCTACGGCTAGAGGCATGCGCGCGTTCAACCCCCCCTTGCGGCGTCAATCGTTCTTCCACTCCCTCCTCCTTCTCCCCCACCATTCCATACTCCTAAGGAAGGAATCTTCCTAAAAGACAACCGAGCAGGGGATCCTCCACGAGAGGATAAGCGTGAATGAGAAGGAAAGAAAGGAGATGAAGAAAGCGCGGAGAGGATCAGGAAGGGAGAAAAGGAGAAGGAGGAAGAAAGAAAGGATGAGAGGGAGGAGTAGAGAGGGGACTCTTACTCTGGCTTCTTCTTATACGCGTATGCGGCCTTGACGAGGCCGAGGAAGAGTGGTGCCGGCCGGGTGAAACGACTCGTCAATTCGGGATGGGCTTGCGTGCCAATATAATAGGGATGATCCGTCCGCTCCGCGAATTCGACAAGCACGTGGTCAGGACTCCAGCCGGAGAAGCGTAAGCCCTCCCGCTCAAGCTGGTCGTGATAGTCGGGATTCACTTCGTAGCGATGCCGATGCCGTTCCACAACTTTTTCTTGCTGGTAGAGCTGCCATGCGAGACTCTCCCTGGTGAAGATGGCGGGATACGCGCCGAGCCGCATACTCCCACCCGTGCCGAGACGATCCTCCTGGCCAGGGAGGATAGTAATGACTGGATGGGGCGTGTCTGGATCAACCTCGGTCGTATGCGCATCCACGAGTCCGAGCACATTGCGTGCATGCTCCACGATCATTAACTGCATGCCATAACAAATGCCCAGTGTTGGTAAGCCCATCTCGCGCGCAGCCTTGAGGAGACGGATCTTGCCCTCCACGCCACGCGTGCCAAAACCCCCGGGGATGATGAGGCCATGCATACCCCGTAAGCGTTCCCTCACGATAGTATCACTCGCAGTGTCAAGATCGCTCGTCTCGATCAGCACGGGTTCAACCTGAATGCCAGTCTCCGCGGTTGCATGCGTGAGTGCTTCGAGAATACTCACATAACTATCCTCGACGCTCGTATACTTCCCACCGATCGCGATACGCACACGCGCCCGGGGATGATGGAGGTTGTTCAAACGCGCCTCCCACTTCTCACGGGGGAAGGTGAGTGATAAGCCAAGCTCCTCCTGGAGGATGCGGGGCATGCCCTGCTCTTCGAGGAGGAGGGGGATGTCATACACGCTCTTCACGTCAGGACTGCTGAGGATACGCTCCTCGGGCAGGCCGGAGAAGATGCTCAGCTTCACTCGTGCCTTCTCCGTGAGTGCATCGGGGCTGCGGGCGATGAGGACTGCAGGTGTCAAGCCGCGCTCGCGGAGGAGGATGAGACTCTGCTGTGCTGGCTTGGTCTTCTGCTCGCCGAGCGTGGGTGGGATGGGCACGTAGACGAGATGCACGAGCATACTCCTGCCAGGCCAGCGGAGGAGGAGTCTGCGCGCGGCTTCAAGGTGGAGTTCGGTTTCAACATCACCCACCGTCCCACCGATCTCAATAAGAGCGATACGCGCGTCCGTTGCGAGGAGGTTCTCATACCACCATTCGAGGATCGTGCTTACAACGTGCGGATAGTATTGCACGGTCCTGCCGAGATAGTAGCCGTCACGCTCGCGTTGGATGACACGCTGGAAGACTTTGCCCATCGTAATATTCCACTCCCGCCGGCAGGAGACGTTCATGAAACGCTCATAATGCCCAAAGTCCATGTCTGCTTCTTCACCATCATCCAGGACGAAGACTTCTCCATGCTCGTACGGGTTCATCGTGCCAGGATCAACATTCAAGTAGCCTTCACACTTGAAGGGGACTGCCTGAATGCGGGACTCGCGGATGAGCGCGCCAATACTCGCGGCGAGAATCCCCTTGCCGAGGCCGCTCATCACCCCGCCCGTGATGATGATGAAGCGTGCATCCCGCTCCGCGAGCTGTTCTTCCAGTTCTTTCAGCCTGGCTTCGGTCGGGTCGATCATGCTCATGCAGGACTCACAAGGGGAACCTGTCAAGCTGGGGGTGTGTTGATAAAGATTATGCCAGGCAAAGCAAGGTATTCCCCCACGGGAGAGGGTGACACACACCCCCTCATTTTAAAAAGATCATGGGGGGTGCAAGCGTGTATGCTTGTCACGCTCGCTGAGATCATCAGGGCAACGCTTCTCAGCCTGATTCTCGGCTGGCTCTTCATGGACCTCATCCCACCAGCATCACGCCTCCAAGCGGAGAAGCGTTTCTGGCTGAGCGTTGCGAGCGTCGCACCCGCCGTCATCCTTCACGAGCTCGCGCATAAGCTTGTCGCGCTCTCCCTCGGCCTGCAGGCGACGCTCCAGGTCCCCTGGCTCTTCGTCCTCCTCGCGGTCATTCTGAAGCTCGCGCGGAGTCCGTTCATTTTTATCGTCCCCGCTTTTGTGAGCATGCAGGGCGTGCTTACACCATTCACGATCTTCCTCACCGCGCTCGCGGGGCCGCTCATGAACCTCATCCTCGCAGGCGTCTTCTGGCTGTTGGAACGATCAGAACGCGTGAGCCTGGCCTCTTATGAGATGCTCGTCTTCATTCACGTGAGCATGCAGATTAATCTTTTCCTCGGCATCTTCAACCTCCTCCCCATTCCCGGTTTTGACGGGAGCAAGGTCGCGTACGGGCTTATC
>WAPJ01000011.1 GCA_015520785.1 Candidatus Woesearchaeota archaeon | reverse complement strand
CGCATGGAATGGATCATCCCTCGCGAGGAGCTTGAACGACAGCCGCTCACTGCGGGCTTGGAAGTACATCAGCAGTTGCGCGGGCGGAAGCTGCATAGCGCGAAGCCAGTCCGTCAGGCGCGCGAGGAAGAGCCATACGTGTTCATTCATAGGCGTTTGCATACGACAACGTCCGAGCTTGGCGAGACGGATACTGCCGCGAAGCGTGAAGCCCAGCGGGGAAGGGAATACGTTTATGCGTATTATCCGAGTACGAGCAGTCTCGTTGAGGCTGACGAGGAACCACCATTACCCCCCTCGGGGGATGCGCTTCAAGCCGGGGTCGCATTTGCACGCATGATAGGCGCGCGCGTGCTCAGGGAGAGCGTGGTGATGCGGAAGATCGTGGTGGATGGGAGTAATACGAGCGGCTTCCAGCGGACCATGCTCATCGCATTGAACGGCGAGCTCAGACTGAAAGAGGGGCGTGTGGGGATTGGAACGGTCACGCTTGAGGAGGATGCTGCAAGCATCATCCGGCAGGATGAGGGGAGGATCACGTATGATCTCTCACGCCTCGGCGTGCCGCTCATTGAGATTGCCACACGGCCAGACTTGAAAACAGCGCGCATGGTGCGCGAAGCTGCACTCATGCTCGGCACGCTCCTCCGCCGCCTCCCCCAGGCTCGGCGGGGGCTGGGCACGATCCGGCAGGACGTGAACGTGAGCATCCCTGGGGGTGCGCGCGTTGAGATTAAGGGCGTGCAGGACGTGGAAACGATCGACCTCCTCGTCCTGAAGGAAGTGGAACGACAACTCCGCCTCCAAGCCTGGCGAGAAGCATACGGAAGGATAGAGATTGGGCCTGTGAAACGAGTAACCGAGGTCTTCACGAAGACGGGATCGAAGCGTGTCGCGGATGCGCTTGCCCGCGGCAGGGACGTCTGGATACTCCCCATCACGCATGGGAGGGGTATGTTTAGCTTCATGCTCACGCACGGCTTATGGATGGGCCGCGAACTGGCAGGCTTCCTCAAGCGCGAGACCCGCTTGAAGGGATTCTTCCAGAGTGACGAGCTCCCCGCGTATGGGATCAGCCAGGGAGAAGTAGAAGCAGTCCGCACGGCTGCACGGCTCGACAGGGGGGATGCATTCATCCTCATCATCGCCCCCGAAGGAGAGGCTCGTGAGGCGTTCACGCTCCTCACCCAGCGGATCAACCACTACCTGCGGGGTGTGCCGAGCGAAGTCCGAAAAGCAGAGGAAGACTTAACGACAAGCTATCTCCGGCCGATGCCAGGATCCGCGCGCATGTATCCCGAGACGGATCTCGAACCAGTCATCATCCCCCAGGATGTGGAAGTCCCTCCATCACTCGGGGAATGGGAAGACTGGTTTAGCGAGCATGGCCTCCGCGAGGAGGAAGCACGGCAGGCTGCGCGGAGCGAGTGGCGCGCCCTCCTCAAACGCCTCGTTAAAGCAAAGGGTCGTGAGGGATTCCTCTTCCTCACCGAGGATGTGACGCGGATCACTCGTGAGAAGAATATCTTGTTCGAGCATGATAGTCTCCAGCCGGACGGGAGGATCAGTCCCGCGTTTGAACGCGAACAAATCCTTGAAGAAGCACTCAGTATTCTCACAGAGTGGGGTCGGCAGGCCGCGGCAGGCTACGTGGAGAAACGATTAGAAGGCATTCCGCCAGGCGAAGCGCGGAATGCAGTACGACCCTTCACGTCTGACGAGGAGGCACGCGAGGCAATCCGCCGGCTGATCAGCAGCCTACCGTCAAACGTGCATCCCGGGAAAGCACTGGGCATGATCATGGAACACGTCAAGGGGAGGTATGACGCGAAGCGGCTTATCAGCATGATTCGTGAAGGACTCTCACGTGAGCGTAACGCATAATGCTCCTTCTCACGTCTCTTTTTCTCCCTCATTTCTTCCGTGGGGATGATTCTCGTGTTTTACACACCTTTCTCTCCGCATCCATCCTCACTCGCATCGTCTCCCATTCTGCATTTCCTACACCATTCTCTCGAAGAGAACAACCGTTAAGGGAGGATGAGGGAGAAAAAAATGGGGAGGGAGAATGATACAGTGAGGAGGAGGGTGGAGGAGGATATGCTGGTGGTGGATACGCCTTATTCGTTCTTGAGGAAGCCGAGGGCTCGTGCTTCGCGGACGAGCTGGTTCTTGCGACGCTCATCAATACTCACGGGTTCAAGGAGCTGATAGTATTTCCGCACGGTCTCCCGCCCCCAGCTATAATCACCCGTGGCATCCTCGCTTCGCAGGCGGGCTTCACCATCTGAGAGTAAGCGGTGGAGATGATAATACACGTTCCGTAGGGTGATGCGACCATACACGCGCGTATAGAGCTTATGCACTTGGTAGCCTGTCGCCTCCCCGAGAATGGTGAGGATCTCGCGGATATGATCACGCACGCGACTCATAGGGGCATCACTTATTATACGCTTCGCGCAGGTCTTCGAGGAAGTGGCGGAAGACTCTTTCCAAGTCCGGGTTGATTGTAATATACTTTTCCACGAGGCGTTCCACCGTGCGGTAAACATCCTCCGCGGTCACTTCCACACTCTCCTCTCCCTCTTCCGCTTCGCGTGGTGCTCCTGCTTCTCTCTCGCTCGCGTCTTCGCCGAGGAGGGGTTGGCCAAGTGCTTCAAGCTGGCTGACGGCTTTTTCAATCTCGCGCATGATCTCCTCGTCACTCATCGCCTGTGGCGTGTGTGCTTCATGCTCCTCTCCAGATGAGGCTGATTCTGCAGTATCCCCTTCTGAAAGGGCTTGTGGGGGAGAGGTGGGAGATGGTTG
>WAPJ01000010.1 GCA_015520785.1 Candidatus Woesearchaeota archaeon | reverse complement strand
TTCCTACTGTCTCGAGACGGATGATGGCTGTCTCCTCATCCTGCATGGGCATGCCCTCCCACCCCTCTCGGAGGGAGAGAAGCAGCGCGTACGGGGGATTATCATGGGGCATGAGCATCCAGCATTACGCGTGAGTGACGGTCTGCGGAGTGAGAAGTATGCCGCGTACGTCTCGTGGGATGCGCTCCGCGTGCCCGGCTTCAAGCAGGAGCTCCCCGTGCTCGTCCTCCCCGCATTCCATCCTGACGTTGAAGGGAGTGATATCCAGCAGGGCTTTCAAAGTCCACTCCTCACACATGCCCGCCTTGAAGATGCGAAGATTATCCTGATTGAGGATGATAGGCTTTACCCATTGTGAGGAAAGATCGTGAGGAAGGGAGCAGAGGGTTCTCCTTTCCACGCCAGCCTATCCTTCTCACTCATTCTCCTCCTCATGAATCGCTGAGAGGAGAGGACGTTTAGACATTTAGAAGAGAAGAAGAGTGAAAAAGGGAAGGAAGAAGGGATAATAAAGAGACTAGAAGGTGAAGGGGAAGTCTTGAAAAGTCGTGTCAAACGCGTCCATCATATAGAGGAGATAGTCCCGAGTGACTTCAAGGCGGTATGTTTCTCGTCCCTGCTCGCCGAGGCCAGCAATATGCTTCCGCCACCATGTGAGGTGTGGTTTGAATGCGGTGAGAACATGGTCCGAAATGGTTGTAAGCGTGAAGCGGAGACGATTGAATTCTCCCCTGATAATCTCGCTCGTCACATTCACGCTTGGGAAGCCTGTTGGCAGGGCTGCCGCGTGGAAACCCTCTGCGTTTTTGATGAGCCTATCATACGCGTCACCGAGCGTGAGCGCGGCATGCGCAAGCTGCAGCCCGCCCTGCTCAGCATCCTCAATGAGTGTTTCAAGCGTTCTTCGCGTCTTTAGGAGCGCGCGCATGCTTTCCCGCATGGCGGGGAGTCGTGCAAAGATTTCTTCAAAGACACTCAGAGAGGCCTCGGGCAAATGCTTCAAGCGGATAAGCCGGCCCCCGTCTTCCGATTGAGCAGCATCTTCTTCTCGTGTAAGACGGCGATACGCGTAGTGGAGGGGTGAAACGCGTGCTTCGGGGAGGAAGGGATAAGCGGCAGCATACGCGAAGACTGCCGTGCGAAGCGGGTAGTCTTTGAGAGCATCCAGAGGTTCTTCTCCTCTTGAGAGCTTATCGTCTATCGCGTACACGGCGCGTGCAGTCTCCTCCAGTCGGGGTTCGTGAGTGATGAGGCTTGCGCCGAGATGCGTAAGATAGGATGAGGGGGTATTCGCGACGAAGATGATTTCAGGAAGGTTTTTCACATACTGTGGGAAGGGTTTGAGAAGTACATAGTCTTCTCCGTGCCTCATGAAAGAATGCTCCCATTCATACGCGTTCATAGCATCTCCTTGAGAGCGTCGATTCCCGAATATTCCCTTAAGGAAGGAGAAGACCATACTCCTTCCATACACACAGCATCCTCCTTAAAAAAATTAAGATTCTTATTCACGATTCTCCCGTGAAAGAAGTCTAGTGAAAGGACATTACTCTTCATCATACACTGGCTCATAGTATTCGAGTGGATCATACGCGTGCTTGCGGCTAATGTCTATAGGCTCGGGGTTGGGGCGGGCGCGGAGGGCGATGATACGATTATCCTCGAGGGGTTTGAAGAATTTGGGCACGCGTGGCCCTTGCTGGTCTTGATAGTGACTGCCGAGGACGTCTTCACCATACACGTGGTCTGGTGGTGTGGTATGGTAGAAGCTGAGCGTGCTGAGGGGCATGTGATTGGTGAGGATGATCGTCTCGCGCGGGTGGACTTCAAAGACGAGATCCCCGCGGAAGCCATTATCAATGAAGCCCGCATAGTGGAGTTCTCCCGTGAGGCTGAGATGACTGTACATGTGGAGTTCAATATTCATGTCTGCTGGCGTGTTGAAGATCTCCTCGCTGCTGAGCAGGTAGAATTCGTCCTGGAAGATTGTGAGCTGTTCCCGCCTGCCAAGCCAGAGGTGGACGCGGACGCCATCATGCACTTCCTCCACACGCGTGCCATCCTTCCGGGTGAGGATGGGTTCTTTGCGGAGGCGGCGGCTGATCTCCTGGTTACTCATCTTCGCGGCGGAACCGGTCATGAAGCGGAGCTGGCCGAGCCGCGCGTCGGGCGTGACGAGAATGTTAAACGCGAGGGGTTGGATGAGCATCCACAAGCTCTTCTCTCCGCGGCCGGTGATCTCGTCATACGCGGCATTCCCATCCGCGATGAGCCGGGTGTGGACGAAGAGTCTGCCGAGACTGCTCTTCGGGCTGTGCCGGATCCACCATCCCTCGGGGAGGTTGACGCGCTCGCGGAGACGGATAAGGTATGTGAAACCGCGTTTGAGTTCGAGGCGTGTGTGAAAGGTGAGGGGGATGACACGGCCCTGATGATGCTGGAGGAGGCTGCGCACATCATAGC
>WAPJ01000009.1 GCA_015520785.1 Candidatus Woesearchaeota archaeon | reverse complement strand
TCACGGCTGAGCGGACTGTTCGGCTTAAAGCGAACCATGTCTTGCTCGTCGAGCGTGACGAGATGGCTCGGGCTCTTCACGACCTGATCGCCAATCATGACATGCTCGTGCACGATGAACTGCCGAGCCTGCTTGAGCGTCTTCGCCAAGCCCTTCCGGTAGACGATTGTCTGGAGGCGGCGTTCCATGAAGTCCTCCACGGTGAGCGTGAGGATATCATCAAGCGTGCTCTCCTCCGTGAGCAGACCGAGCTTCCGCAGCCTGGCAAGGACTTGTTCCTTCTCACGCTGTGCTTGGAGCGTGTCAAGGCCTGTCAAGCGCTTCGCCTCGCGGCGGTATTTGCGGAGGAGGCTTTGCATCTTCCAGATTTCAGTCTTATTCTTCAAGCCGTACGCTTTGAGGAGGCGTTTCTCCTCCTCGATACGCTCCTTCTGCCAGGGATGGTTTGGCGTGGTATACTTCTTCCGCCGGCGGCGTGGATCACCCATGCATCATCACCAGGATCATTACTTCTTCTTCCGGACGCCCATCGTCTTCCCCTTATTCTTCCGGAAGTTTGACTTGGTGCGTTGGCCGCGCACCGGGAGGCCTGCCTGCAAGCGGAGGCCGCGATAACTCTTAATCCGTGCGAGCCGGCGCTTATCCTGCTGGAGTGTAAAGTCAAGATCGGCCGCGTAGAGGTGCACGTCCCTCCCGGTCGCGTAGTCCTTCCGCCGGTTGAGGAGCCATGCGGGCACCTGTTCGGGCAGGCTTTTCATGACCTGTTCGATACGTTCAATCTCCTCCTCGGTGAGATCACCAGCATGCTTGAGTTTAGGCACGCCAGCCGTATGGAGGATGGCGTTCGCGAGGCTGACGCTCACACCCTTCACCTTTGTAAGCGCGAAGAGGAGGCGTTTCTCGCCTGGCAGGTCAGTGTTAAACACGCGGACGAGTTGTTGGCGTACCATGCGACCATCACGATTCAACAGTAGTCTGATGGGAGAAGCCAGCAGTTGGCAGCCCTCCCATCATCACGCCCCACACTGTGGGACTCGGGCTGTACCAGGCATACGCGGCAGCCACAACCCCTTTTTAAGAGTTATGCTTGGTGGGGGTGTGTTTGGAGAATGTTTGAACCATGATGATCGTGAGACGCTTCAGTGTGCGTCCTGAAACAGGGCGAGCTCGTAGAACGTCTGATATGAACCCGTCACGCGACCATGCTGCAGATCCAAGCCGAGAACACGCTCATGAACCTCAGTAATCTGATAAGTCTGATAAGTGAGAACCCCCGTAGAGGGATACGCACTAGCAGGAGGAGGGGGAAGAAGATCATACGCGCTGAGAAGATTCACAGGCACTCTCAGGAAGCCATTCTCCCGCTCCGCGCCCTGCTTAAGGAGGTCGTCAAGTGTCTTCTGCGAGATACGCACGGAAGTCTTCTCCGTCCGAGAAAAACCGTTACCGTCTAAGCGTTCCTCAATAAGGCTCATGGGGGAAGCACGGGGAAGGTTTAAAGCAGGAAGGAGTTATAAAAGTAGTGGTGGGAAGCATTTTCATTCATCACACATTCCTATGAAAGAAAAGAAGGAGAAAGAAGAGGAGAGGATGATGGGAAGAGGAGAAAAGATGATGAGGGGGATATGAGGATGATAAAGCGGGAGGAGGAGCGGGTCGTCTATCAGGGGAGGCTCTTCACGCTCCGCGAGATTGTGAGGCGAGAGTATGATGGACGCGAGCGCGTGTATGAGTATGCGGAGCGTCCGGATACGATTGCCGTGCTCGTCACCCAGCATTCTGGCGTGATCCTCCTGCATGAGGAACAGCCTGGAGGAGTCCAGCGGGAGGCAAGCCTCGTGTATGGGAAAGTGGAACCTGGAGAGAACGCGGAAGAGGCCGCGATGCGCGAGGTGCGTGAGGAGCTTGGCATGCAGGGGAGGCTTGACTGGCTTTTCACCCTGCAGCCATGCGGGAAGAGTATCCGCTGGCGGATCCACCAGTATATCATGCGGCATGCAGTGGCGTGTTGTGAGCCGTCACGCGAGCCTGGCGAGCGGATAAGAGCAGTGAGCGTCTCGTATGAGGACTTCTTCCAGCTGCTGCATGCGAAGCGCTTGGACTGGGAGAGCCTCCAGCTCATACTCTTCCTGGCAGAGGAGACGTATTCTCGTGAACGACTCATGATGTTTTTACGTGAGGGGGATGAGGAGATACACCACTTCATCCAAGAGCGGTTTACATGCTCATCATCCACGCCTCTATAACATTCCTCTCACCTCTTCGTCCATTCTTCTACCATTGCCGCTTCCTCATAGCATCTTATCCACCAGCAAGCCCTCCTTCTTCTCCAATGCTTCCCATCCTCTTCCCTTACTTATTATTATCATTCCGTATTAATATCATATTTCGAGCATGAATGAGCAGAACGGAAGGAGAAAAAGAAAAAGGGGAGGAGAGAAGAAAAAAGGAGGAGAGGAAGATACAGTATTGTCAAGTCTCATCTCGTGATGATACTGATGAGGAGGAGGACTGCGGCGAGGATGAGGAGGGTGAGGAAGAAGCC
>WAPJ01000008.1 GCA_015520785.1 Candidatus Woesearchaeota archaeon | reverse complement strand
GGGTTGAAGATTAAAGAGAAGGAAGAGGAGAGGGGAGAGAAGGATAATGGATGAGAAAAAAGAAAGAGAAAGAAAGAGGATGAGAAGGAAGGGAGAAAAATAAGATGTATGGAAAACCCGTCAGGCTAGCTGGTAAACCAGCTGCTCACGGCTTCCTTCCAGGGCGTGTCACGCGCGGTGAGGAGGATGTGGATGCGCGTCCGCACGCCACGCGGCAGTGTGAGCGTCACGGTCTCCTCGCGTGTCATGCCGGGTGGGAGGCGTGGGATGGAACGCTGAGTCTGATTATACACGCGATCATCCAGTGTCGCGTCAAGCATGACATGCACGGTGAGGTTGTGCGCGTCACGCGTCCCATTATTCATGATGAGAACGTGCGTGGTAATACGCGTTACTTCCTCGGAACGGCTCACATTCGCATACCAGTCGAGCATGATGAATGGCTTGGGCGTGAGGGGGAGGAATTCCGCCTGCTCCTGCTGATAGGCTGCGGGGATCCTGCCGATCGGCCAGGGATCAGTCGTTTCAACATAACAGTATGCTTCACCCTGCCACTCGTAGGATGGCGTGACGCTGGGAGGGCAGGGGATTGCAATGGCCATGTGCTCGGGGAGGCGAATGAGGCTTGCATTCCTGCCCAGCAGTGTGAGGAGGCGGCCGAGGAGGATTGCCGTGTCCTCACAATCACCCGCTCCGCGCGCGAGCGTTTCCAAGGGATATTGGGGGTATTCGTCCGCGCCCGCGTACGCGTCGGGCGTGTAGGGGAGGGATTGAACAAGCCGTGTGAGGAGGAATTCAGGCTGGGTGTGGAGGATGCGCGCATACGCTTCTGCCTGGTGGATGAGTGGTTGGAGGGAGGATGCGTCCGCGGGATCCGTGGCATAATAGGAATAATCACTCGTGGGGAGGCGTGGCTTCCGCTGATAACTCGTGAGGATCGCGTCGGGTATGATCGTGCTGAACGTGAGGCGTGTCGTATTCCATGGGATCGTGTACGTGACGGGCTTGCCGGGCATGCAGGGGCGCGTGATGGTAATATTCGTGCAATGGTAGCCTGTGCTGGGTGTGCAGAGGTAGAGGGTCTTCTCCTGCATGCTGCCTACTGCTTCTTGGCAGGACGTCCAATTCGTTGGTGGTGGGCAGGGTGGACAGTATGCCTGTGATTGGAGGGAGGATACAGGGAGTGGCTTGGATGATTGGAGGAGGGGATGCTGGATGCTGAGGAGGATGCCGATGAGGCTGAGCGTGAGGAGGATGAACGCGAGGAAGCGTTCAAGCACTGCCATACGGGAGGATCAGACGAAGAAGGCCTTTTAAGCCTATGCGTCATGATCCTCGTGGAGGAGTCTGCTCAGGGTTTCTTTCAGCTCGTCAGGACTCCTGATACCTTCCGGCTGCCAGAGGACTGGCATGCCCGGCTTTTCCTGCACGTAGTGGACGAGTGGTGCTGATGTCTTCTCGCGGATATGGGCTTCTATGATCTGATGGGCTTCCGCTTCTTGCGCTGGATCCTGCACGAGGATGATCAGTCGTGCATGGGGGATGAGTGCTTCTGCGAGTCGTTCAATCTCATTCTTCTCCCGTCTCGGGAGGAGGCCGGGCGTGTCAACGAGGATGACACGACCAGTGGGGAGGGTGAGGAATGCCGTGTTCAGCCGCTGAGTAGTGAACGCGTACGCGGCTGTTTCCGCTTCGCTCTGCGTGAGCTGATTGTAGAGCGTGGTCTTCCCCGTATTGGGGAGGCCCATGATGAGGATGATCTGATACTCTTCGGGGAGGAAGGGGAGGTCGTGGAGGAGGCGTGCATAGTCGCGGAGAATGCTGATCGCATCACGAATATCATTGTAGAGGCTGGTAAGCCTGCCGATGGCGTGGCGTTTGAGCCGGTCAACCTCGCTTCGCGTTTGGACGCGCGGACTGCTCATGCTTCGTCTAATGGCTCGTGTGATGCGTTGGAAGATGGGGATGGCATGCTGGACGCGGCGGGCGGCACGCTCAACCTCGTCGGGATTCGTGAGGATTCGGATGATGCTCTGGTAGCGTGGTGGGAGTGCTGATGGGAGTGGTGGGACTGCCTGGTGGAGCTGCTGGGTGAGGCTTCGCGTGAAGGCTTTGAGCGTGTCCTTCGCAAGAGTCTTCCCTCGGCTGAGCGGGGTTTTGTAGGATCGCTGCCGGAGTTCTTCCTGCTTCCGCCTTGCGGCTGCGAAGGCATTCTCGAGCAGCCTGTCTGGTGGGGGTGGGATATTCACGCGATTCGGCTGGAAGCTGCTCATAAACGTGAGGGTTATGGGAGGGGTTTTTTAGAGGCATTGTTCTCCTCCTTCTACCTTAAGCCTTTCATCCCACCGTTCTTCTTACCTGTTCTCCCCCTATCCTTTAGTCTCCCCATCTCTCTGGCGAGCCGAATTTTCACTCCTTCTTTTTTCCTCCACCCTTTTCTCTGTCCTCTTTCTCTTTTTTTGTCCTCCTGCTTCATAGCTCCCGCCATGAGGGGAGTTGTGGTGGGGAGTGAGCGAAGAAGAGTGGAATGGATGGGGAAGAGAAGATAAGGGATAGAGAAGAGGAAAGAAAGGAGATGAGAAGAAGGAGGAAAGGAAAGATGGGAAGAGGGAAGAGAAAGGGAGAGTATGCGAAGAAGGAGGGGACGGGGAATGGAGAGGTGAAAGATAAGGGTGAAGAAAAGGAGAGGTTATAGGAGGAGTATGAAGAGGGAGTGTATGAGGAGAAGGAGGGAAAGGATAAGGTATAGAGGGGGGAAGAGAAGAAAGAAAAGGGGATTTATGGGAGCTGTGGGAGGAGGCTTGCATAGGCGAGGGCGATGAGGAAGAGGAGGATGCTCTGCACGCCGAGTTCGAGGAGCGTGTGCGGGGTGAGTGTGAGCGTGCGCGCATACGCGTATTCTGCGAGGCTGAGCGGATGATAGTCTGAAGGGAGTGTGCTCATGCTCGGCTGTGGGATGGTGAGATGATACTGCGTGGCAAGGCTGAGGATGAGGCTGAGAAGCAGGATGCCACTCTGCAGGATGAGGAGAATCCTGAACGCCTCGTGACTCCCGAGCGTGAGGATGAGCAGGCTTACAGCAGTAATGATGAGTGTGATGGTGAGGATGAAGAGTTTCGTGTGAAGCGTCTGGAGGGCTGGATGGAGGAGGATGAGCCCGGTCGTGTAGAGGGTGAGTGCGAGACTGCGGAGGGGTATGCGGAGCATGCATGGCATAACACCCACAAGGATTTTTAAAAGAATGGTGGGGTGGAGGCTGAGAGTATATAAACGGGCCGTGTCTTCTCGCTTCGCGTGGAACTCCTCGTCACGCCCTTTGATCTCTTCTTCCGGCAGGCGGGAGGAGCGGTTGAAGCGGTCATCCCCGCGCGAACGCTTGATGATGAGCCCGTCCTCCTGGTCAAGCCCTACCAGCCGTGGGTTGAAGTGGCTGATACGAGTCTGCTTGACACGCTTCCGCGAGCAGTACGTGTGGAAACACTCTTCGCGGGGAGTCGCGCGTATTATGATACGCTCCATGACTGGGAGAAGGCAGTCAGGATGCTCCAGGAGGTGGCGGGTGAACGCTACGCGCGGACAAGCCTTGCGAAGCGCTTCCTCATGGAGCACGGCCTCCGACTCTTCACGGTGTGGCGTGTCATGGACGCGGAGCGCGTGCCGATGCGCGTGCGCATCCCAGCGTATCGTGCCGGGCGGATCGTGGAGGATGATCCGATCACGTTCATCCCACAGGGGGGGATTGTCCAGCCCGTCTTCCGCCGAACCCTTCGGGGCGTGGTGAGCAGTCAGACTACCGTCT
>WAPJ01000007.1 GCA_015520785.1 Candidatus Woesearchaeota archaeon | reverse complement strand
TTCCTCTTCTTATCTTGAGATGGAATACTATCCGTCTCTCCTTTATCCTGCCGTGGATCATTATCCTTCTCCTCCACGCGTGCTTCATGGCCTGCTGCTACACGCGCAGTATCCTCCCTCTCTCCTCCTCTTGTGCTTTCCCCTCCTTTTCCTGATGATACTCCTCCTTCTTCTCGTGCGGATGCATTCCGCTCACGTCCCTCCCCCATATTCGTATCCCGTCTCATATTCTTCCTCCACTCATCCTCGAGGAGGATGGAGGCGTAGAGGAGGATGCTACTCCCAATATGGAAGATGCTTGTAATCTGCTGGGTGACGAGCACCGCGCTACTCGCGAGCGCGTAGGGCAACCATTTCCCCCGCCTCACGGCTGGTGGGAGCCACGCGAGACCGACGAGTGTGAAGAGTAAGGCTGGTTGTTGCGCGTAGATGAAATGCGTCACGCCCGGAAGCATCCCAGCAAGAATAACAGCAATAATACTGATAAGCGGGTTCCTTGTGAGCCTGCGCATGAAGAGATAGAATGCGGGATACATGAGTCCTATAATCAGGCTGATAAAGACTTTCAGCCAAGCAATACTCGTGCCCGTCAGCCAGAATGCTCCCTCCAGGACGGCCATGCCGGGCGGGTATGGTGGGAGGTAATGCGCAATATACATGCCCTCAGGCTTGAGCATGCTGTGCGTGTCACGCACATAGCTGGCTGTGAGCGCATGCTCCCAGGGATCCCCATCCTCCAGCCAGGGGTACTGCATACTCCCGGAGAGCATGAGGAGCATCATGCCGAGCATGACGAGCCATGCGACAAGCCAATAGGCATCATCACGCGCATACCAGGGTCTTCCCTTAAGGATGCGCAGGCCCCGCCAATAGCCGAGGATCACGAGTGGGAGGAGACTCCACCATGCCACGGGCAGGTGGAAGAGACCGAGGATGACGAGGAGGATGCTCGTCACGGGGAGCCCGGTGAGGAGGCTCACGCTCAGCAGGGTGAAACGCGTCTTCCGCTCCGCGGGCTGTGGGAGGATGAGGAGGCCGAGACCGAGCGCTGTAAGGAGGAGGATGATCACGTTCACGACAATCATACATTCTTCACCCATTCCCTTCATTCTTTTTTAGGCGAGGTGGAGTGGCTGCCAGCCAGCGTATAAGCCGAGGCTCACGCTGAGCAGCCAGAGGATGATGAGGATGATGAGCAGGGGATCCATGACGGCTTCTTCGAAAAAGTTGAGCTTGTCCTCATGCAGTTCATGCCAGGCGAAGATGGCGAGGAGGAGGGGGATGCTCGTGAGGAACCAGAATCCAGCCTTGTGTTTGAACATGACGTAAATCGCATAGGTCATGATGAGGAGGCCGAGCATGACCAGGCGCATCCCCTGCAGGTATGCGCGCGTGTAGACTCTGAGGACGCGCTTCGCGGCGCGCGTGTCAAGCTCATGCTCACGCTTCTCGAACGCGAAGTAGAGACTGGCGAAGAAGAAGAAGAGGAGGAGCCAGGCGGAGGGTGGAATGCCAAGCCCCGTGGTTCCGGCGAGGATGCGGAAGAGATAATTCAGGCTGAGGCTGTACACGTCGAGGAGGACGATATGCTTCAACCAGAAGGTGTAGGCGAGGTTGAAGAGGATGTACGTGGTGATAATGGCATGCACCTTCCACGGGAGGAATGCGAAGACTACTCCTAGGAGGATGAGGAGGATGATGATGATCAGGCTTGCCTGGCGTGGCGTGACGCGCCCATTCGCCAATGGCCGGTTCTTCTTGGCGGGATGCTGCCTGTCCGCTTCCCGATCCTTTAGATCATTCAAGATATACACGATGCTTGCCGCAAGGCTGAACGCGATGAACACTAGCACTGCTTGAAGGAGGAGGTGCAGGTCCGTGAGCCTCCCAGCGAAGAAGACACCTGTGAAGACGAGCAGGTTCTTCACCCACTGCTTGACACGCAGGAGGCGGATGATATCCTGAGCGTGCATGGTGTGTGTGAACCCTCCTCTCCTTATAAAACGCCCTGCTAGGGGTAAACCTTCAAATACTCCTCTTCCCCTGCCATGCGCGTATGCTGGAAACCGTATCCTCTCCCCCTATCCAACCCGCATACCAGCCAGTCCCGCGCCTTGAAAAGAAGGCGTATACGGTTCTTATCATCCCCGCGGGTGGGAAGGGTACGCGCGTCTGGCCCCTCACGGATGCAGCGTATGGTCTGCCCAAGCTCTTCCAGCCCATAGCCGGGAAGAGCATGCTCGAACACATCCTTGACCAGTATGCTTTTGAGGAGGGCTTCCCGTTTGACGAGGTCCGCATCGTCACTGGCAATCTCAACCATTATGCTGTAGAACGGCTGTCAGCATTCCTCCATCAGCCATCCCATCCTGCCCTGTATCGGACGCTCGTCCAACAACCACCCGAAGGGAATGCGAGTGCCGTCCAGCAAGCACTTAAGGCAGCACCCCTCCCCGAGGAGACGCGCGTCGTCATCCACTTTGCTGATACGCTCGTCAAAACGAACGGCGTGTGGCGCGTGCCAGCAGCATTCTTCAGCAGGGATGATGCTGTCCTCGTGGGCGTGAAGCGCGTGCCTGACGTCAGGGCGTACGGTGTTCTCCGCGAGGATGATCGGGGACAACGGTATGTTAAGGAAAAACCCGACCGTTTTGAGAGTGGGGATGCGCTCATCGGCATCTACAGCTTCCCTCTCAAGCATCTCCGAGAAGCATTCAATCATGTTCCACCACCATCCTGGCGAGAATATGGGCTTGACCAGCTCCTCACCTATCTCGGGAGGACATGCGCATGCCTCCAGCCAGTACGCGTAGAGGAATGGTATGATACGGGCACCGTGAAAGGCATGCTCCACACGGCAGAAGCCCTCACGGGGAGAAGGAGTATTATTCAAACAGACCACGTCTGGGAGAGCATGCTTGAAGCGAGTATCATCGGCTTCAACGCGCACGTGGAAGGCGTGCATGCCCGACAGACAATTATCGGCCCGGGCGTAACAATCCTCCCCACGGACTCAACCCGTCCCGTCAGGCTTAACCGTGTCGTCATCCTCCCAGGCATTGAATGGTATCCCGAAAGGGATGTGGAGAATAGTATCATCGCGGAGCGGAACGGGCGTATCATTACGTATCCGCTAAGAAGTCTTAATCCAGTGAGGAATGATCTGCGACCAACCTATCGGAAGTATCACCTCCTCCCCTAAAGCGTATTCAACAAAAACCGTATTTTTATAAGTCCCATCCCTGCAACGCTCATCGCATGCCATCCTATAGTCAGGAAAAACTGAGTATTCTCATGCCCGTCTATAATGAGGAGGCTACGCTCGAAGAGATCGTCCGGCGCGTCCTCAGGGTTGACTGGCCCATCCCAATCGAGCTGATCATCGTTGATGATGCAAGCCATGACAAGAGCTGGGAGATCATGCAACGCCTCCAGGCAGCACACCCACAGCTCATCCGCGTCTATCAGCATGCGGAGAACATGGGGAAAGGCGCAGCCGTGAGAACCGCTCTCAAGCATGCCACGGGAAGCATTATCGTCATCCAGGATGCAGACCTGGAATACTATCCTGAGGACATGCTCCAAATGCTCTACACGCTCCTCAACACGCGCGCCCAGGTCGTGTATGGGAGCAGGTATCTCATCCCCCTCCGCGAGAGCTACTGGCTCTACTATTTCGGCAATCGCTTTCTGACAATGCTTGCACGCATCCTCTACCTCCAACGGATCACGGACTTACTCACATGCTATAAGATGTTCCGCCGCGAGGCAATCCAAGGCCTTAAGCTGACGGAGAAGGGCTTCGGCTTTGACCCTGAGATTAGCGCGAAGGTCATGCGCCGCGGTCATACCATCTACGAGGTGCCTATCAAGTATACGGGCCGTACCTTCAAGGAGGGGAAGAAAGTCCGCGTACGGGATGGCATCCGCACCGCGCTCATCCTCCTCTGGCTCCGCATCCAGCCACGATGGAAGTTTGAAATAAAGGCATGATCACACGTATGGTGAAGCGGAAGAAGTGGAAGAAGCAGAAACGGCAAGCGCGAGGAGAGGAGAGTGGAAAACCAACCCTTCCTCCTCTTGAACGGATTGAAACGCTTGCAGCCCATCCCTTCACTCCCTGGATTGTCTTCCTCCTCATCCTCCCCCTCCTGGTGAGCCTCTGGCAGTCACTCTACCTGGCCGTGTGGAATGATGATCACTTCATGATCCTCCGCTACGCGGAAAACCTCATCACCTCACACATGCTCTCATACACGCCATCGTATGGGCCTGATGAGGGTGCTTCCAGTATCCTCCTTGTCATCCTCATCGCACTCGCACGTCTGCTTACGCATGCTGATCTCTATCTCCTCTCCAAGCTGATCCCCTTCCTCTTCTACCTGGCAAGCTTCTTCGCAACGCGAAGCCTCCTCCTCCGCCTCGGACAATCCCATCTCATCAGCATCCTCGCTGGCATACTCGTCCTCGCGAGTCCAGTTTACCTGCAGTATAGTATGCTGGGCGTTGCAAATCCTATCTTCCTCACGTTCATCTTCACCACGCTCATCCTCCTTCTCGACACGCTCAACAAGCCCGTCTGGTGGCGGTGGTTTCTCCTCACGCTCAGCATGCTTGCCGCGCTTTATAGTCGACCTGAAGGCGTATTCTTCATTACAAGCATCCTTCTCACTACGAGCTTCCTCGCCCTCCTCCAGAAGGAGAAGAGGAACGCCTATCTGCTCATCACGCTTCTCGCGGGAAGCCTCCTCGCCTGGTACTTCCTCTTCAAAATAGTCACCTTTGGCCATATTACTCCACCACCCGCCTATCGGAAGACCCTTCAGCTGAGTGAGATAACCCTCACTGGTACGCTCTCCTACCTCTGGAAGCTCTTCTTCAAAACCTGGTATATCCTCATCCCCGCGTTCATCCTCTTCTCCCAGCAACTTTTCTCCACATTGAAGAAGCGGGACGTATCATCCCTCACGATCACGTCACTCATCCTCCTCGCCTATGCGCTTGCAAGCATCCTCTTCCGAAGCCTCTTCAGCCATGATCTCGGCAGGTATGCGGACTACTTCCTCACACCCCTCATTCCCTTCGCATTCATCATGCTCACCCATCTCGCCCAGCGCTTCACCCGCATCACTCTCTGGCAGCAGATACTCCCATTTATCATCACGCTCGGCTTCCTCATCATCTTCATCCCACAGGCAAAAGCAGGCATTACCCTCTGGGAGGAGAGTATTACCAAAACACCATTCCGCTACGCGTATATTCCCGCTGGCGAGTGGATGCGTGATCACCTCTGCCCATCAGGCCTCGTCGCGAGTAGCGAGGTTGGCGCTCCAGCCTATTATAGTGAGCGACGCTTCCTCGACCTGTCCGGCCTCGCGAATTACACGTACGCGCGCATCTGGCGTGAGAATAAGCAATGGCTTGAAGAACCAGCCTTCCCCAGGATTATCCGTATGGATCCTCGTATTCTCACGAGCATTCCAAGCATGCAACCATTCTACACTCATTTCTTTCAGGAGGAGCCGGACATGGTCTTCGCCATCCTCAACCCGCCAAACTATTTCCTCTTCGCCCATCCCCGTTTTCGCGAGGAATACGTGGAAGTCTGGCGGAAGCAACGCCAGGACGCGTATCGCGGCTACTATGCAGTGTACGCACGGAAGAAGAGTCCCTGCATCCAGAATGTGAACTTCTCAGAGATTATTCTGAATGGTATTCCCACGCCACGCGACCGGGTGAAAACATTCTGGTAGGAGGGTATTTCTCAGTCATCTCCCGATTATCCCTCTCCTTTCTCTCCAATCCCTTCTCCTCATTCCGGCTCGTGAAAAGGCTGATGAATCTCTCCTTCAGAAGAATGGAAAGATGGGTATGCTGAGAAGAGAGTGGTGAAGAGAAAAAAGAACGCCTATCTCTCCCTCTTCTTCATCCTTTAGGAGTGGAGAGGACTGCTGCTGTGATTCTATCTCCTTCATCGTGAATAGCCTGCAGAAGCCTTTAAAGCCCCTCGTCATTCCACGCTCTGCATGCGTGAAGAGGTCGTGTGTGGTTTTAGTCGTTCACGCTGCCGGAAGGCACGCATCATTAAACCCGCTTCATGGGGGGAGGCTGTCCGCGCGGTGCGCGAGGCTGACGTGATCCTCCCCGCGGGGAATCATTATAGTTATGGTGATTCCAGCCTGAATAGGATTCTCCTTGACATGCGGGGATTAAAGCGTATCCTCCACTGGGATGATGAGCAGGATCTCCTCACGGTCGAGGCGGGCATGACGCTGGCAGAACTCCTCCCCTGGCTCCTCAACCGGGGGCGTTTTTACCTCATAACACCCGGGACAAAGGGGATCACGCTCGGCGGGGCCGTGGCAAGCAACGTGCATGGGAAGGACCATCACGTGCATGGCAGCTTTATTCATAGCGTTGAAGCCCTCACCATCCTCCACGCTGATGGGAGCATCCGAACGTATACGAAGCGTGACCGGGCGTTCACACACTTCTTCGCCTCGTACGGCCTCCTCGGGATTATTCTTACGGTCACCCTTCGCGTGAAGCGGATTCCTGGCACGCGCATCCTCGCCGAGCATGTCAAGACGCGTAATCTCAGGGAGACGCTCCGCATCCTCTACCGGATGGAAGCCTCACTGCCCTACACGGTCGCGTGGATCGATACGAGCGCGCGTGGCACTGCGCTTGGCCGTGGGATTGTGATGGGTGGGCGTTTCATCCCCGGCCGCCTCCCCTTGAAGCGTGTCAAGCGCGTCCCCTTCAGCCTGCCAGGATGGGTGATGGCTTCCGAACGGTTTATGCGCTTCGCGAACAGGGCGTATTATGCCCTCCAGCCCGCGGGGAGGCGTGTGGAGAGTGTTGACAGCTTCTTCTATCCGCTTGACGCGCTCCGCGACTGGAATCGCGTGTATGGTCGTGGCTTTGTACAATACCAGTTTAGCGTTCCACGCGCGCATGCGGAAGCCGCGGTGAGCCGTGTGATCAAGACCATGCAAGAGTATCATCTCTTGAGTTTTGTCAGCGTGCTCAAGACAACAGGCCGGGAACGCTTACGGGGCGTGTTTGACTTCACGCAGCCGGGCGTGAGCTTCGCAGTGGATATCCCTCTCACGAATCGCACGGGAAGACTCGTTGAGGAGCTTGACCGGATCATCCTCAAGCATGCGGGAAGAGTCTACTTGACGAAGGATAGTCTCCTCACGCCCGAAGTCTTTAAGCGCATGTACTCGCGCGAGACTGCGAGGTTTAAACGCCTCAAGAAAACGTATGATCCAACGCATAAGCTTGTGAGCGATCAGGCTTTGCGGCTCGGCCTCATCAGGGGTGAGCGTGTATGAGACGATGGGAGCATGCCTGGCTTACAGGCGCGACGGGAGGATTAGGAAAGAGTATCGCCTATCAGCTGGCACGTGAGAAGCGTGTCAGACAGCTCACACTCCTCAGCCACACGCCCGGCGAAGCAGAGCGGACCGCGAAGGACCTCGCCTATCGGTATGGTATCCAGACGCGCGTCATCTCTTTTAACGCTGAAAAGCCACGCGTGAAAGCCCTCCGCGATGCAGCGCGTAAGGATATGCCTAGCCTTGTCATCCTCACGCACGGCATCATGCCCCCCGAGGATCTCCTCGACCCACGCCTCGCGGAACGAATCTGCAGGGTGAATACGCTCAGCATGATCACGCTCACCAGCATCCTCACCAAGGAGGGATTCAAGGGTGATCTCGTATTCGTCTCGAGCGTTGCAGCCTTGCGCGCGAAGCAGCGGAATGCCCTGTATGGGATGAGCAAGGCAGCACTCACGCACTATGCGGAAGCAGTCCGCCAGTATGGCCGACAGCATGGAGTGCACGTGCTTGAAGTCCGTCCGGGCATCCTCAAGACGCGCATGAGCGAGCATGTCAGCGTCCCCCTCAAAGAACCACCCCAGCGCGCGGCACGGCACATCCTCACGGCATTAGACAAGCGGAAGCACGTGCTCTACACGCCAGGCTGGTGGTATTATACCATGCTCATCCTCCGGAGTTTACCTGCACGTGTGTATGATCGGATGAAACTCTAAGAGACTGAGTTGATGCTTGTATGGTTCGGAAGGCTGGCGTGTACACGCTCCTCTTCATCATCAACCATGCCAAGAAGGAGGTTCTCCTCATCAGGAAGAAACGCGGCTTCGGGAGTGGCAAGTGGAATGGCGTGGGTGGCAAGGTGGAAGACACGGAGAGGATTCGTGAAGCAGTCATCCGTGAGAGTCATGAAGAGTGTGGCCTCACACCCCTCAACCCGGAATGGAAGGGCATGCTCTTCTTCGAGAATTATGATCCACACCGGGATGCGTGGGAGGATATGCTCGTCCACGTTTACACTGCGGACGCGTGGGAGGGTGAGCTTGAAGAATCTGACGAGGCACTGCCCGCATGGCATCCCATCAGCCAGCTCCCACTCGAGGAAATGTGGGAGGATGACGCCTACTGGCTCACGCATGTGCTTGAAGGAAAGCGGGTCTCGGGACGATTCACCTTTCACGACTGGAAGCTGAAAGAGCATACGCTCATCACGAGCAAGGGATAGTGAACCGTAACCTCGCGTCTCATCTTCTTTTTAGTCTTCCTCTTCACATTGGGGGTCTTCTTCTTTTTCTTTCCCTTACCTCTCATTTTTATTTTTTTCATTCTCAGAAGCCTTATCACAGAGGTTAAGACTTAACCCTCTAGGAAAGGATTAGATAATAAGAAGAAGATGAGAGGGGAAGGAGAAATAATGAAAGAATGTATGAGAAGCGTTAAGGTAAGAATCTTTTTAGGAGCGGCTGAAAGAAAACATTATCCCTCTACTCGCCGATAATCTTGATTAATACTCTCTTTGGACGTTGCCCGTCAAACTCGCCGTAAAACACGCGCTCCCAGGGGCCGAAGTCAAGCCGCCCGTTCGTTATCGCGATGACGACTTCGCGTCCCATGACTTGTCGTTTCAAATGCGCATGCGCATTATCCTCTCCCGTCAGGTTATGCTTATACCTTTCTGGATCATAGGGTGCGAGTTCTTCAAGCCAGCGGAGGAAGTCCTCCCACAAGCCTGGCTCATGATCATTAATGAACACGCTGCTCGTAATATGCATACTATTCACGAGGCATAAGCCTTCCTTCACACCACTCTCCTCAACAGCCTTTTCAACCTCCTCCGTGATATCAATGAGTTCCATCTTCCGCCGTGTCGTGAACGTGAGCGTCTTCCGATAGGATTTCATCAGCCTTTTCACCCCCATTCGACTCGTATGGGATGCGTGTAGAGGATGCCGAGAATAGTATGAAGGTGTGCATCTTTCTCCTTGCTGAGGCGTTCCACGTCTGACGGGAGCGTGTATATTCTCCCATTCGCATAATACGTGATGTTCACGGCTAGGCCGAGGGTGAATGGGTCCTCATCGTTACGCGTTGCATACGTAAACCAGTGTGTTGATCGGATGATGAGCGCATGCTCCGCGTCAGGCCCGTACGCGCGCTGGTATGCCACATACAACCGGTATGCACTCCCTTCCAGCTTGTCCGTGAATGAGAGGGAGATCCCATTCACATCATCAATGGTGAGGAGGGGTGGATACGAGAAGCGTACACCCCCAATCATGCCCGGCTCGTCACGCTTCTCACGCGGGAAGGGGGAGATGCTTCCCCTGCCACGCGGATCGTATGCGAGAGCATACTGGCCTATCATCCCTGTGGGGAGGAGTTCTCCCATGAGGAGGAGGGGTGGCTTCTGCAGGATGAATTCGACCGTCTGGAAGATGCGCTCCTCTTGCGTCTCATGACGCTTCGCGCGCATGACACGTACAATCCGTGGGATGATCTTCCGCGCGGCATGATCCTCCTCGTCCATGAGATGCTGGATAATCTCCTCTAGTTCTTCAAACGCGTCACGCATACACGCCTCCCTCTCGTATGAGCCGCACAGCCCATTCTCCCCTACGCATCCCCCCAGGGGGTGGTGGAATGACGCGTACGCATTCCCTGCTTATTAAGCATACGCTCTCCTCTCTGCTCTTCGCTCTTCTCTACCATCACCCTCGCGCGGTCTCCTTCCTCCATCTCAGCGTTTCACACGCCCACTCCGTCAGACGGGCTGATGAGCGGAAGGAAAAGCCTCATAAACACGCTTCCCCTGCCAGGAGGCCTCATGCGGAAGCAGTGTCTCATCCTCCTTAGTCTTCTCATCATTCTTGGCGCGAGCATTCTTACGATTGGCATTCCCCGCTCTGCGAGCCTCCCCCTCCTCGCCGTCAGCCAGGATGAGAATACGAGCAAGGGTGTCATCGCATGGCTCGAGGCACGCATCACTCCCGGTCTTGGACGCGTCTATGCGGATAGTGGGACGCTCAGCCGCCTTGACACGCAGGCTACGAGCATGTTCGCCGTTAAAACAGCGTGCAGGCTTGCCCGGCTGGACTGTGCGCATGCTGACATCCTCCTGAGCATTCACGCGCAAGCCCCCGTGATTAGCGGACCATCCGCGTCCGCGGCAATAGCCTTGAGTGCTTTAAGCCTCCATACGGGCATTCCCCTCGAGGAGGGCGTAGCCATTACGGGAACGCTGAGCGAGGACGGTCTCATCGGCCCTGTGGGTGGCGTGCAGGAGAAGCTCGACGCGGCAGCCGAGGAGGGGATTCATCGCGTGGTCATCTCCACCTTTACGAACCTGACGAACATTACTCCCCCGGAGGGAGTAGAAGTTATTCCCGTCTCAACCCTTCGCGAAGCGGCATCCGCGTTCAATCCTGCTTTCAACAGCATCTGGCCGCGCGAGAAACCCCTCAATCCACCATCCGCCTATAGGGTGGGGATGCGGCGTGTTGCAGAAGCCATCTGCCATGAAGCAAGACTGTATGCGAATGAGACCAATCTCAGCCGACAATTCCATGCGGCAAACCTCAGCCTGAGAGAAGAAGCATACTATGCTGCCGCGTCATACTGTTTCACCGCCCTCCGGGATGGACTGCATGCACGCCTCGCCCAGAGAATGAATGAGACAAGCCTGCATATCCTCCTCGATGAGGGGGAGCGCATTGCTCAAGCCGCTCGCGAGAATCTCAGCCGGCATGAACCACTCCTCAGGACGAGCGTTGAACGCGTCCAGCTTGCCAGCATCCTTAAAGAACGCGTACGCGAGATGGACAAGGCGCTTGATGACGCGCGGAAAGCATTAGAAGAGAATGATACGAGTAGCTTCCTTGACATGCTCGCGATTGCAGAGGCGCGTGCAGCGAGTATTCACGGCTGGCTCATGCTCCTCCCCTACTTGCCTGATCATCCTCGCATTGCTGAGACACGGCTGAGAGAAGCCTGCCAGGAGCAGCTCGAGCATGCGCGTGAGAAGGTCTCGTATGCACTCCTCCTGGATCCGAGCCTCCGGGAGGGCATGCAAGCAGCAGAATCAGCACGCACGTCTGATCCCGCCTATTGTGCGTTTAAAGCTGCGAAGACACGCGCCGAGGCAGAACTGGTCATTCTCTTCAGCATGCTCCCCCCGGGCGTGCTGGAAGACTATGCGCGCGTGAATCATGATGCGACACGATCCCTCCTCAGCCTCGAGGCTGGCAGCGTTTTTCCCATCATGGCCTACTCGTACTATGAGTATGCCGGGAGCCTCCTCAGGGAGAATCTGAGCAGTCCCGCAACGATCATCCTCTACGACACGTATGCTACCGAGCTCGCCACACTCTTCCGTGATGAGAACACTCTTCTGCCGAGCATGAGGCTTATACCACGCATGATCGGCCTCGGCATGCTCCTCGCGAGCATCCTCCTCATCCCTTGTCTCTTCACACGCACAGAGACTTACCGTGTCAAGCCATTGAAGAAGCGGAAGCGATAAGCCATTCATTCCTCTATTCTTCCCTTCCCGTATCCTCTCCCCCACCTTTTCCTCCTCATTCCTTCTCCTTCACGTCTCGTTTCTCATCTACCCTCACCCCTTCTTCATCTCCTCCATCATGCGCACCTCTCCTTTTCTCCTTTGTAGGATGGATAGTGATGATGCTGAAGAAGGAAAAGATGCTGGTGAGATTAACAGAAGTGAAGAGGAGAAGAGATGAGGGAAGTGGTAGAAGAGTATGCCATGCTACTCTCCACTGAGGCGTTCCGCATCCCTGAGGTACCATTCCTTGAGGAAGGTCTTCGCGTAGAGGCGGATAAACCGTGCGCGCTGCTCGGCAAGCCGCTTCGCGGAGGGATAATGGATAAGGCCTGGCAGGTGGAGGAGTTTTTCGAACAAGTGCATGAAGCCACTCTCAAACGCTGGATACGCAGTGCGGATACCCTTCTCGCCGGGCGTGTAGAGGCGTCGCTTCACGCTCCCACCATACGCGAACGCCCTTGCAATCCCGATCGCGCCGAGCGCGTCAAGCTTATCCGCATCATGCAAGAGCCAGCCTTCCCGCGTGAGAGGCTGTAAGCCTTGCCGACGCTCCCGATAGGAGACATGCTTTAGGCTCTGCCAGAAGCGTTCCCGCGCCTCCCCAGGGATGGTTTCTTCGAGCAGCTGGTTGATGAAGGCTTCATCCGCCACGCGAAGCTTGGGGTCGAGCGTGTCATGCAGCCAGGCGAGCGCCGTGACGAGGAGAGGTTCAACCTGTAATCCCTCCTGCTGGATGATCCAGAAGGCGAGTCGTTCAACGCGCTCCGCGTGAGAAGCATCATGCGCGCCCTCCGCGTGTTCAAGCAGTCTGCGCGCTTCACGACGGATCCGCTGAGCATTCCCATCCGCGGGGGGACGCATACACGCCTTCACGCACCATACCTTTATAAATTCTCTCTTCTCCGCGCTGAGTATGTTCTTTTTCAACCGCATGGCGCATCAGGCGCGCGTGCTCAAACACTACCTGGGCGAGGAGGATGCTCGTAAAGCCCTCCGCCTGCTCAGGCAGAAGGCTGCAGGCCTCACGTACGAGTCATTCGACCTGGGCGAAGACTTCCACCTGGACATGACCTATCCGCAGCTCGTCCTCCTCCGCGAGCATTACGAAGCCCAGCGGGACGTGCAATCCCTCAACCGGCTCCTCCGGGAAGCAGCAGCATTGGAAGCGTATGATCGCGTCCTCCCGCAGAGTATCCAGCTGATCGCGCGGCGGATCGCACCCTTCACGCCCACGAGTGAGGGGAAGGAATTCCTCGCCGGAGCACTCCTCGCGGGGAATGTGAGCGTGCTCATCATCGCGGATGATACGCTCGGCATGCACGAGTATCCCGCGTATAGTGTCATGCTCAGGCATCATGCCATTCTCGTTGACATTCCCGAAGGCCGACGGCAGCCCTTACACCTCCAGAAGCCAGTGGAGGACGCGGATGAGAGCCGGCACGTCTACTGGCAATACCGCGATGGTCTCGTGGGCATGCAGCATGCTGATCGCCTCCCCAAGAAGGAACGCGAAAATTTGAAGCTCGCACTGCGTGAGGGCTTCTTCTATGACGGGCGGAAGAAGCTTCCGACGAGCGTGCAGATCATCGCGCACGCACTCCCCATCGGGAATCGCTTCGTCGGCAAGACCTTGGACGTGCTCAGCCGGCAGATCCCCCTCAGCCAGGAAGTCCTCACGAGTTTCCACGCGGTCATCATCAGCCGCGCGGACAAAGCAAAGCGCGAAGAGCGGAAGCGCGTCACCCTCCGCAAGGACGAGTACGTCTTCCTCCGCGGACTGATTGAGCATGTCCATGCGAAGCGCGTATACATGAGTAAACGCTGGGGTGAACAGCTCATCACCATCCAGAAGGAACTCGAAGAACGGAGGACGAACAAGCTCCTGAGCATGCACGACCAGTTCATGATCGGTCTTGTTAGGCTTGCCAAGATGCATGCGAAGATCAATCATCGCGAGGAAGTCATGGAGGAGGATATCCGCTACGCGCGCCAACAGTACGCCCGCCTCCTCGGCGTCATCCCGGTAGAATAAGCATCCTCCCCCCTCCTCCTTCTCCCTTCTTTTCCTCTTCCACATTCCTCCCTTCTTTCTCCATCTCATTTCTTCATCAACCCATTTTCCCTCAACTTTTCCCTTAGAAAGGATGGGAGAAGATGGAACGAGAGCGTGGAGAATCC
>WAPJ01000006.1 GCA_015520785.1 Candidatus Woesearchaeota archaeon | reverse complement strand
GTATAAATCTGCTCTGCGAGCTGTTGGATTGCCTCGAGGCTCTCCGTGCTTTCTCTCCGCCGTGCCATTAGGCTTCATCCTCTTCCTCATCTTCGCCACGGCCGATCCGGGCGAGTTCCTCATCATACTCCGTATTCTCCTCCACGCTCATCCCCACTTTTTCAATCCTCCCACGCTTCTTCTCAAGAATCTCACGGAGGTGTTCCTCCAGCAGAGGTTGTTCCTCTTCGGGGAGGTGGAGGAGCATGCCGAGCGCGAGACTAATATGCGGGATATACTGTTCAATCAGGCTCCGCCGTTTCAACTCCTCCCCCACGCGCTTCTTCTTCCGAATATAGCTTCCAAGCTTCCTCCCGGCTTCCTGGAGGGCAAGCTTTACTTCGCGGAGGATTTCAGGATAATGCGCGATCGCCTCCTTGGCTTCGCTCGTGAATGGCACCCAGACGCTCGCAATATGAATCAGGATAACCAGCGGACCGACGGGAAGTGCTTTTTGTGACTGCTGCAGGCCGTAACTCCGCCAGTTCGTCTTCACCACAGCCTCAGTAAATGCACAAGCCCCCTGCTGATATAATAAGGGTACGCGATTCGCGAAGCGGAGGAGCATGGCAGGCTTATCCTTTGGCAGCTCGCCACCATACGCGAGGCCTACTTCAATGATGAATGGATTCCCACGATAAATGGCGGGCTTGCGTGTGATTGCCGTGTAGAATTCCGCGCGGACTTCCTTCTGCAAGCCCTTCACAATTAACTCTTCGCCAAGCGGGCTGATCGCCTCAGTGCTGGGTGCTTTAATCTTCGTCTCACGAATCGCCTTGATGAGGCGTTCAGCATCCTGCTGTGTTATCGCTGTGAGGGGCGTGCGGGGCGGGATCTTCGCCTTGCTGAGAATCTCATCAGCAGTATTACCCCCCACTTGGCTGAAGGCTTCCATGAGGAAGCGTTTAATCGTCTTACTCTCACTTTGCTGGATCATCTTCAAGAGCATGCCCAGTTCTACCCCGTGGGGGTGGGGCTTGATACTCTTCACCTCGCGCGGTAATTCCTCCGTTGCACGGGCGAAGATATACTGTTCCGCTTTTGGATTCGTATAGATAATGGTTGCATGCGGGTTGATAATCGCGGTCTCCTTCAAGTATTCGTCCACGCTCTGCGCGCCCTTACTATAACTCGCCTCAAGGTCAAGCTCAATCCGCGTTCCATGCTCCTGATGCCATGCTGAGAGCGTCTCCTCGCTTGTAATCCGCGGCTCGTTCGTGGCAGTATCAATATATAATTCGTACGCGTGCGCTGGCTTCCCCTTCCGACGGCTAATGATGCGTGCAGGCCTGCCCGTGGTGAGCTGCGCGTAGAGGACCGCGGCGGAAATACCAATCCCCTGCTGGCCCCGGCTCTGCGCGAGCTTATGGAACTTACTCCCATACAGGAGCTTCCCAAAAATCTTGGGGATCTGCTTCTTCTCAATACCCGGCCCATTATCCTCAACGATCACCCTGTACTTGTCCTCGTCAAGCTGCACGATCTCCACGAGGATTTCCGGCAGGATGCGCGCCTCCTCGCACGCGTCAAGCGCATTATCCACTGCTTCCTTCACCGTGGTCAGCAGGGCCTTCCGCTTATTATCAAAACCGAGAAGATGCCGGTTCTTCTCGAAAAACTCGGCAATACTAATCTCCCGATGCTCTGCCACACGACAAAAGACCCGCCAGTCTTCTTTTAAGTCTTATCCATGCCTGTCTTGTTCATCTATCCTTCCCATTCCACCCTTTCCCTTTATCCTTCCCTCACTCCTCTTTCCTCCCTACCATCCAGAAGTCTCTCTCCCATGGTGAAACACGTCACACATCCTTTTAATGCCTCACATCCTCTATTCCTCTCATGAGCATGGATCTCCCACACTTCCCCTGGCTTGAATATGCCGCGCTCAGCATGCAGCATCCGTATGCAGGCCTCCTCGCCTACGAGGAGAAGAAGCGTGCGGACCCACCACCCATTCCTCTTCCACTGGTTGAAGCGCATGCACGCCTCCTCAAGCCACTCCTCACGGATAAGGCCTTCTGGGAGGAGCGTGGCGTCCAGCCCTCCGAGCTCGCATTGTTTGAACCCCGACCAGTCCATCCGTTCAGCGTCTGGTATTATCCGCGTACAGCCGCAAGCCTCTACGCGTGGATGGACCTGGCCAGGCCAAGCCGGCTAAGCCTTACGCTCATCAGCAGCATTCTCGGCGTAAGCTGGCTTATCAGCCGAGAACATCCAGACCTTGGCATGCTCACAGCGCTCCTCGGCACAGCTACTGGCGGCATCCTCGCCGAACAGGCGAAGCGGACGCATCCGAGGAAGCTTGAACAGATCGTGCAAGGACCCCTCCTCCAGGTGGAGGGACACGTCTGGCGGGAAGCATACACGACCCTTTACAAAATACTCCAGCAGGGTGGGGTAGTATGAGTCTTGACGATCTCATCCAGAATGAGGGCTATCTTCCAGCCATCCGCATCCCCCTCATCACAGAGCATCCAAACCTCCCCCATGCGGATAGGAAAGCACTCGAAAACCTCTACCGGAGGATTGCCACGTATAATCCTGATCTCCTCTTCCAGCATCCTCCCGAGGATCATACTTCCCCTTCCTCCCTCAGTGAAACCCGACGCGTCCTTCATGAGATAAATAGGCTCCTCGGAGAGGAACAGTACGCGCCCGCCTCGGAGGGATTCATCAGAAACTACTACCTCCCCCTCATGGCAGTCCTCACGGGTGGGCTGATTGGCATGGCACTCAGCCAGGAACAGTATGCGGTAGCCGCGCTTATCGGAGGCTTCATGAGCATCACGACATTAAGCGAGATCGGCCGGATGAAGCGAGCCGTCCGAGAACGGAATGATCAGATCCTCCAGGGCCTTGCCCGCATCCTGAACGGGTATGCCGCATACCTCACCCGACGGGAGGAAGATGTGAGATGGATCATCCGCGAGAAGAAACACACCCTTAGGATGATACCTCCTTCCTCTTTATGATGTGTGAAGCGTAGAGGAGAAATGAGAAGAATGCGTGGTATGAAAGAGAAAGCGTATCCGCAATGGGAAAGCCCTTTACTCGGCATTCATATCCTCTCGGAACTCGTCACGCAGGGCTTCGCGCAGTTCGTCCTCCTCGCGCAGCCATAATGCTTCGCGACGACGCTGCTCGGCACGATACTTCTCAAGCATCTTATACACGGGTGCATGCTGCGCCTGGCCGAGGAGCATTTCCACCGCGCGACGTGCCATGCTCACATCCTCCACGCGGCCGATAATCCCCACTGTTTTACCATACACGCTTAGCCACGTGCCCGTCATCTGCTCGATCGTCCGACGGCTCCGCCCACGCTCACCAATCACCCTGCCGCGGAGGCGGACGAGCGCATTCCTCGTCCTCGCATAATCCGTGATGGGGATCACGTCAAGCACATAGTCCTGCTTGAGGAGTTCAAAGGCATGCTCTGGGCTGAAGCCACGCGCAATGGCACGGATAATCTCGCGTGCAGTGTAGAGTTTGAGTGGATCCCTCCCGCTCACGCGGATGTCACCCTCACGACTATCAATCTCCACGCGCACGCCGAGTTCTTCCTCAATACGCTTCTTCACCCCGCCCTTCCTGCCGATGAGCACGGCAATCCGCTCATGCGGGATCTTTAACTCGTACGCATACTCTTCCGTCTCTTCGCGTGACGCGGCATCCTCCACGCTTCCCCCTTCATTATCCTCATTACGCCTATCCTCTGCGTGAGAAGCTTCCCCTTTTTCTCTTCGATTCTTCTCCTCCACCACTATTCGCTCATTATCCTGAGGAGGATTCACATCTAGCCGGTCCTCGTGGAGAGATTGAGAAGGCTCACGCTGCTCCTGCTCCTGCACGTCCCGCATACTCTTCTCTTCCTCCGGGTGCGTATCACCCATCTTCTGCTCGCTCATACGCATCCAAGCAAACCCCATATGTTTTTAAAGTCGCTGCTTGTGGCATTATGCATGGACGCGCTCAGCATCCTCCTCGACCGGAGTATTGACACGATCACGCGCGAGGACGCGGAACGCCTCCTCAGTGAGAAGAAGCCTGAAGAATTACGCGCGTATTGTGGCTATGAGCCATCCGGCCCCGTACACTTCGGCCATCTCATCACCCTCCTCAAGCTCAAACAACTCCAGGAAGCCGGTTTCAAGATAACCGTCCTCTGGGCGGACTATCACGCCTGGCTGAACCGGAAGGGCGACTGGGAGACAATCCACGAATGGGCGGGAAGCTGGGAGCGCGTCTTCAAACGCCTCGGTCTTGATAAGGCTGACTACGTGCTCGGCAGCAGCTTCCAGCGGAATGCCGCCTACATGGATGACGTGCTCACCCTCAGCCTCCATACGACAGTCCATCGGGGCTTGAGGAGTATGGAGATGATCGCCCGTGACTTCGAGCATGCACGCGTCAGCCAGATCATCTACCCGCTCATGCAAGTCGCGGATATCAAATACTTGAACGTTGACATCGCGCTCGGCGGGATCGAACAGCGGAAGGTCCACGCGCTCGGCCGCGAGATCATCCATCACATCCAGGATAAACCATTCATCGCCATTCACACACCCCTCCTCACCAGCCTCACCGGCGAGGGAAAAATGAGTAGTAGTAAGCCAGAAACGCATATCAGCCTCACCGACACGCCAGAAGACGTGAAACGGAAGATTCATCGCGCCTACGCGCCCATCGGCCAGCTGGAAGGAAACCCGATCGTGGAGCTCGTGGAGCATATCATCCTCCCCTGGAGGGGTGAGATTATCATCCAGCGGGATGAGAAGTATGGTGGCACCGTTCGCTATACGCGTGCCGAGGACTTCAAGAAAGCCTACGCGGAGCGAGACCTCCACCCCGCAGACGTCAAACCCGCAGTGGCAGACGCGCTCATCAAGCTCATCCAGACTGCGAGTGAAGCGTGAGTGTTCTCCACCCTTTCTCTCATTTCTCGTATTCGTTTTTCCTTCTTCATTCCGGTATGATTCATCATCTTCTTTCTTCTTTTACTCCTCCTTTCAAATGCTATTCCTTATCATGATGATCCCTTCCTGCTCGTTTTCTTTTGAAGAAGAGAGACGTAAAGAGGGGGGAGGGGAATAATCATCAGGTTAGAATGCTGCCAGAGAATATGAGAGGCTATGAGAGAAGGGAGGAGAAGGAAGAAGTGTTACCTCCCATGGATGAAGAGGGGCATGTCCCTCATCCACTCTTCTCTTCCGCTTCGCGTTCCGCCTCGTGCTGCGCGATTTTTCGCGCGAGCTCGGCAAGCCGTTCTTCAAGTCGTGCTATGCGCCGCTGGAGGAGGATGAAGAGGAGCGTGACGAGGATCAGGAGGCTTGTAAGAATGAGGTCTGAAAGCCTGGCGAAGCCGAGGAGCATGGCGAGCTGTGTGAAGAGGCTTGGCGTGCTGCTGAAGAGGAATCCGAGGAGGCCGCCGGTCAGCCAGATGGAGCCCTCACCAAGCGTGAGCCGCTGCTGTCGAACGCCCTGCCAGGCGATGATAAGCACGCTCAGACTGGCGAGCATGCCAATATACTGGACGATCAGCATGAATCCTTCACCCCATTCATGTTCTGATTATTTGACGAGCCGATAGTAGATGAGATCCCGGAGCACGCTAAAACCGTGGATGACGCGCGTCCCCTTCTTCGGATCCAGGTAGATTGTGGGGATGGGATGCACGGCTACTTTGAGCTTATGCTTCGCAATATTGGCGAAGACTTCTACTTCAATACTATACCCCCTGCTCTGCCATTCAATGAGCGGCCAGGCTTCCGCGCGGATTGCCTTGAATCCTGAGAGGACGTCGGGCAGGTAGCGGCCGAAGAGGATGCGGCTGAGCGTGGTGAAGAAGATATTCCCAATCCGCATGTCCAGTGGCATGTTCTTATCAAAAGCCCGGTAGGCGTGGACGAGCATGACGTCAGGATCCTGAAAGTAGGCGAGGAGCTTAGGGATCTCTTCGGGGGGATGCTGGAGGTCCGCGTCCAAGAAGACGATAAAATGGGGCTGATATTTTTCCAGGGCGAATTCTACGCCTGTCTTAAGCGCAGCACCCTTCCCAAGGTTGAGTGGTTGCTTGAGGCAGACCGCACCCGCCCTGACCGCTTCGCGAAACGTCTGATCCCTGCTGCCATCATCAACGACGATAACCCTGCCGTAGGGGCGTGCACGCTGCACGACCTCATAGATGGTCTTCTCCTC
>WAPJ01000005.1 GCA_015520785.1 Candidatus Woesearchaeota archaeon | reverse complement strand
CGTGCCTGCTGGAGGCTGAGCGCGTGGATGAGCTGGACGCGTGTCCCATTCGTGGTGGTGAGGCTGAGCCCGTCATACTGGCTTTGCAAAGCGAGGGGCTGGCTGAGGATAAGCATGCCCTCCTGGACGGGCTGGGAGAGGATGAGCCTGTCAGGCATGAGAGGGGGTAAGGCGGACAACCCCTTAAAAAAGAAAATAACCACTTGCGAATAGTATCGATTTCTGTGGTGGATGTGGCTTTTTGAATACGAGTAGTGGGAAATGTGTATTCAAGGAGGGGAATGTTAAAAAAGCCTGATGAGTCTCAAGCTTCTCGTGTGGGTGGCGTGATGGCGGGCGAATGCCGCAGTTCCTCAACCTGAAGAATGCCAGCCCCTCTGCACACGCATCCCCGCCACCACACCCCACATTCTCCTCTCCTTCTCACCAGCATACGCTCTCCACTTCTCTCCACCATCCTTTTTACCCTCCCCCTTCAATCCTCTCAACCCTCTGAAATACCAGCCCTATCCACCTCCTTTCTCTCTGGACCACGTGCAGAGCATCAACCGAAAAAGGATGGATAAGAAAAAGAAGATGAAAGAGAAGAAGAGGATGGATAAAGAAGGAAGAGAAAAAAGATGAAAGGTGGGGGAGAAAAGAACGCTCCTGCCTAGTAGCTCCTGCCGATGAGCGTGGTCACGCCCTTCCCACCGCAGATAATACACGCCTGCTCACCCCCCTCTTCGAGGAGGACACGACTATTCACGCCCGTCTCCTCCTTCAGCTTTTCCTCGCAGGCTTTCCTCCCGCAGAAGCCCGCTAATGCGAGCCTCCCCTCAGCAATGAGGGTTTTCACATCCTCAAGCGTGCCGGCAGGCTTGACAAGATCGTCACGCATGGCGCGTGCACGCTCATAGAGCGTCTTCTGAATATCCTCAAGCACACGGGGTATCTGCTCGGGGAGGTCCTTCATGGGAATGCTCGTCCGCTCGCCCGTATCCCGCCGTGCAAGCATCACCTGTTCCTGCTCGATATCCCGCATGCCAATCTCAATCCGCAATGGTACTCCCTCAAGCTCCTGCTGACTATACTTCCACCCGGGCGTATAGCCGTCACGCGTATCAACAGTCACACGCACACCTGCTTCTTCAAGCAGCTTCCTGACACGCTCCGCTTCTGTCTCAACACGCGTGCGCGTGTCACGCTGATAGATCGGGATAATCCGTGCCTGTTCGGGCGCGATGCGGGGTGGGATGATCAGGCCCTTATCATCACCATGCGTGAGGATGAGCGCGCCAATCACCCGCGTGGAAAGCCCCCAGCTCGTACTCTGCGGGTAGAATGCCTGGCCATCCTCACCCATGACTTTCACATCAAACGCCCTGGTGAAATGCTCGCCGAGATGATGGCTCGTGGCCATTTGCACGGCACGACCATTCGGCATGACTGCTTCAAGCGTTGTCGTCATATCCGCGCCCGCGAATTTTTCACCCTCACTCTTCCTCCCCCGATAGACGGGAATAGCCAGGTAGTCTTCCACGAGTTCCTGATAGAAGTCAAGAATCCTGTAGACTTCTTCTAATGCCTCGTCACGCGTGGCATGCACTGTGTGACCCTCCTGCCAGAGGAATTCCCGCCCACGGAGGAAGGGCGTGGCATGCTTAAACTCCCAGCGGACAACATTACACCACTGGTTAAGGAGGAGGGGGAGGTCGCGATAACTCCGGAGCATGGGTCGGATCGTATCATAAATGATCGTCTCACTCGTCGGTCGAACCGCGAGACGCTCCCTGAGCTTCTGACTGCCCGCCTCGGTCACCCAGGCGACTTCGGGCGTGAAGCCCTCCACATGCTCTTCTTCACGCTGGAAGAGACTCTCAGGGATAAAGAGGGGGAAATACGCGTTCGCATGCCCGGTTGCTTTGATCATCCGGTTGAACACGTCCTGGATGCGCTCCCAGATCGCATAGCTTCGCGGGAGATATGCTATACAACCACTGACGGCCGTGTAGCGTGCCAGGCCCGCCTTGAGGATAACCTGCTGGTACCATTCGCTCAAGTCCTCCTGTTTCCGCACGGTTAAGCCCTTCGTATCCTCCACCATACGCTCACGCACACACAGAGAGCTTTTAAGCATTATGCCTGGGAGAAGAGGTTTTCATCATCCCACTCTATCGTCCAGGGATCATGCATTCAGCAGACGTATTCACACCTGTCTCCTCCTTTTCTAAAAGAATATCCTCTCAACACTTCATCCACCACGAGCATCATCCCTCCCTCATAATAGGGGAGAATAT
>WAPJ01000004.1 GCA_015520785.1 Candidatus Woesearchaeota archaeon | reverse complement strand
GGAGAATAGGGGTGGGGGGAAAGAAATGAGGTAAGGGAAGAGAGCGTTCCGCTCCACGCTCATCCTCCTCTATTCTCCTCATTCCTCATGTATCATCTTCTTTTTCTTCTTCCTCTTTTTCTTCTCCTCGCCCCTGTCTCCCTCACGCTTCCCCTTCCCCATCCTACTCATTGTCGTATCATACGAGGGTGTCCGCATCACGTGCAGAATGCTTGGAAGAGCTTGAGGATGTCTTCCTCCTGATGATGGGTGATGCCCTGCACATGCTTCTGCTGGATGAGCTTCTGCCAGGCGGCTTCGCGCTTGGGGAGGGCTTCGCGCTTCGCGATGGGTGTGAGGAGCATGCGCTGCCCGGTCTCACTATCCTCGGCGATGATGGGCTCGGTTGGTTCAGTATCAGCCGTGTTGAGGATGCGGATGATGAGTGTGCCGGGGGGGAGTGGATGCCAGGGGATATGCCCGTCCGTGATGAGATAGGCTTGGGTGATCATTCCTCGGGGTGGGATGACGGGCTGGTAGGCGTCGTGGGGTGTGATGCTTTCGAGGAGGCTGAGGCTGCTGCTGAGGAAGCGGTAGCCTTTCCCATGCTGTTCCACGCCTGCTGGGTTGAGGATGAGGCTTGCGGGAATATTCTGCCTGGCCGTGAGGAAGAGGATGCCCGCAGCAATCAGCTTGGCCGTCTCCCATTTCCCTCCGAGCTGCATGCTCCTGCTCGTGTCAAGGATGACTTGGACGCGTTCGTCCGCTTCACGCTGCGTGAGCTTAATCCAGGGCTGATGGGTGCGTGCATACGCGTGCCAGTCGATGAGCCGAATATCATCGCCGGGCGTGTAGGAGCGTCGATCGTAGAAGAGGCTTCCGCGGCCTGGCTGGGGCTGGTCGTGACTCCCGCTGCCTCTCGCCCGGAGGCGGAGCTTGTGCTTCTCTAATTGGTGGAAGAGTTGCTCGTAGGCGGGCATGAGGATGATATGATGGGAGAGTGCTGGAAGCGTGTGGAGGGGTTAGTGGAGGTGTTTCTTGGCGAGATCGGTGATGATGGCTTCGCGTGTGGTGGTGCGTTCAGCCTCATAGGTGAGGATGATCCGATGGCGGAGGACGGGGAGGATGACTCTGCGGATGTCCTCGAGCGTGGCGTAATGCCTCCCGTGGAGGAGGGCGGCTGCGCGTGCGCTGAGGCTGAGGCTGATGATGGCGCGTGGACTCGCACCATACGCGATGCTGGGATGCTCGCGTGTGGCTCTGACGAGGCTGACGATCTTCTTGACGAGCTCGGTGCGAAGGGGGATCTTGCGGGTGAGCTCTTGGAGTTTGAGCAGAGCATTTGGCGTGAGGACGCGCTTCACACCCCCTGGGGGGATGGGCTGGCTGCCGAGCTGTTCTTCCGCTTCGCGTGTCGGGTAGGTCATGATGGTCTTGAAGAGGAACCTGTCCTGTTGTGCTTCCGGTAATGGATAAGTGCCTTCCTGTTCTATGGGGTTTTGGGTGGCGATGACGATGAAGGGTTCTGGCAGCTGGTAGGTGGTGCCGAGGAGGGTGACTTGGCGTTCTTCCATGGCTTCCAGGAGGGCGCTCTGGGTTTTGGGTGGGGCGCGGTTGATCTCGTCGGCGAGGAGGAGCTGTGTGAAGACGGGGCCCTTCTGGAAGTCGTAGTGCATGCGGCCTTTCTCTTCGCGGAGGATGTGCGTGCCGGTAATATCGCTGGGCATGACGTCGGGTGTGAACTGGACGCGCTGGAAGCTGAGGCCGAAGACGTGTGCGATCGTCTTGGCGAGCCGTGTCTTGGCAATGCCGGGCACGCCTTCGAGGAGGACATGCCCGTTGCTGAGCATGCTGATGAGCACGTCTTCGACGGCTTCGCGCTGGCCGTACACGTGCCGTTCTATCTCGCGGAGGGCTTGCTGGAGGATGCGCGCGGCCACGAGAATCGCATTGGGTGAGGAGCATTTAAACGTTCAGACCCTACTCGTGGAGGGTAACGCTCAAGGCAGATGTTTGAGCGTGGGTGATGAGAGGAGGATGCTCCTTTCTTTCACGCGGCAGTTTTCCTTTCACGTCCTACGCGCGCGTGGTGGGAGAGAAGAGAGGATGATTGGGAAGGATGAGGAAAAGAAGAAAAGGGGG
>WAPJ01000003.1 GCA_015520785.1 Candidatus Woesearchaeota archaeon | reverse complement strand
GTTTAAAAAAGTGTTGTTTGAAGAGAAAAACGTGTTTTGTTCGAACACCTTAGATCGCGCCCTCCTGCTGGAGGAGTTTCTTCATCTCTTCCAGTTCCTTCCGCACGATCCTCAATCGTTCCTCTTCCTCATAGAGCGTGTGGATGAGCCGTTTTACTTTCTCCTCGCTCGTGTCAAGCTCGCGGATGAAGGCTGCATGCTCTGGGTAGGGCTTCCCCTGGAGGAGATGGTCAAGATAGGCTATGCCATGCTGGAGCATACGTTGCACAGTAGTAAACGCATCCTCAAGGATGGCGCGCGAAGCTTTCAGACTATTGAGAAGGGTCTTTTCCAGTTCATTCAACTGTGCAAGGACTGTATCCTCCTTCTTGAGGCTCATGAAGTGTGGGCTCATGCGCGTGTGAAGCGTCTCGGCAAGCTGCCGTTCCTTCGTCTTGGCAAGCTTCTTCTTCCGTCGCAAGTCTTGGAAGAGGATGCGTGCTTCCTGAATCTCCTTCTTCACATCCTGAGAGAGACGCTGATAGTGTGCCTGCGCGTCAAGGATGAGATGGTCAATCTCAGCCATCCAGCGCTGATAGCGTGCGCGAACATCCCCGATCTGCTGGATGATATGCGGGTCGAGTGTACCACGCTTCTTGATAAGCAAGTCTAAGTTTCGGACGAGCTGTTTGATCTCGCTGACAAGCCGGACGAGATGGGACGTTTCTTTCACGGTTGCTTCAAGCTGTTGCATGGACTCGTTCAGTGCGTGGAGTGCAGCGTCCGTCATGGCACGATCCTTGGCGAGGCGTTGCGCGTTGAACTGGCTTATCCGCCTGCTCGGGCCGCTGCTGAACATTGCAAAGACATTCTCAATCAGCCGATAACCAAAGTAGATGACGATCAGCCATAAGGCATACCCCGCAGTGCGGAGGCCGCCGGCAATACTCCTGAAGATTGGGAAGCCTCCCTGGGCTTCCACGGCTTGGACGAGACTATTCCAGGAGGTGGCGATCACGTACAAGACTGCTGTGGCGAGGAGGTAGAGCGTGGCGAGCGCGGCTTTATTCTCGAATCCCTCGCGGATGGCTTTTTCGAGGATGAGGAAGAGGAAGACGAGGGCTATGGGGAGGAGGATGAAGATGACGGCGATGAGCGTGCTATACTCTTGGTAGATGATTGTGACGAGATTGGAGGGGATTGCCACGGTGAAGATGAGGCTGAGGATGAGGCTGAGCATGGCTGCATGCTTCTCCTCGAACTGGTGGGGCATGCGTCGGATGAAGACGTAGAGGATGATGAACACGACAAAGAAGAGGAGGAATTTGAGCATGAAGACGCCGCTGTCAAACCAGTATTGCTCGTTGCCGAAGACGTACTGGAGGAATTGGCCGACGGGGCCTTGCAGCCAGGGTGGCTGGCCTGCTGCAAAGGTGGGTGTGAGAAGCGTGAAGAGTGTGGTGAGGAAGAAGGGGAGCCGGGCGTTTTTCATGCGCGTTTCACCTCGCTAAAAGCCGATGAAGCCTCCGATGATGAGGAGTATTCCTGTGAGGGTGACGAGTGCTTCCACGGCGAGGGGGATGAGCGGAAGCTGGAAGGTAAGCGTGCCGAGCTGGATGAGGATGATAAGAACGCCAAGGGTGATGAGGATAAGCGCGAGGAGGATGCTGAGCATGCCGAGCGAGGCGTGCATGTTCTGCCATTCGGCAATCCCGTCCATGAGGAGGAGGATACCCGCAGCACCCGCAAGGGCGAGGAGGAGGATGCTGCTGATAAGTGGCAGCTGGAAGCTGATCAGGCCGAGCTGGTTGAGGAGGGGGACTGCGCCGAAGATGGTGAGGAACAAGCCGCTGATGAGGCTGAGGAGTTTGCGCATGCAGCAGCCTAAATCACATGCTTCTTTTAAATATTATGCTTGGTTAGCTGGTTTTTTTGCCCTCTGAGGGGAATATTCTTCTCCTTGAGGATGTGTGGAAGTTTCTCCCAAAGAGTGTAGTAGGCTTCAGCCCATTGGCGTCGGTAGAGGATGGCTGCCGGATGGAGCATGGGAAGGAGGAAGGCATCATACGCTTCCAAGTGGTAGAGGGTGCCGAGTGCTTCACGGAATGGAGGATGCTTTTGGAAGAATGCATACGCGTGCCTGCCGAGCGTGATGATCAAGCGTGGCTTGATGAGGGTAATCTGCCAGATGAGCCAGGGTGTGCAGGCAGTGACTTCCTCCCGCTTGGGATCACGATTATTGGGTGGGCGGCATTTGAGGATGCTCGTAATATACACGTCTCCTCGCGTTAAGCCTGCCCTGGCAAGGCCTGCCTCGAGTTGTTTCCCCGCACTCCCCACGAAGGGTCTGCCCGTGGCATCCTCATTCCTGCCGGGGGCTTCGCCGATGAGCATGAGAGTAGCGTCTGCCGGACCCTCGCCGGGCACGGCGTGCGTGCGGCTCTGAGCGAGAGGGCATTTCGTGCAGGCGCGGATAGCATCTTCCACTTCGTGAAGCGTGGTGAAGTGCATAGCCTGGATTCTTGCTGGCGGATGCTTTTTGAAGCTAACTGGTTGAGGGGAATATGATGATGAAAGAGGGTAGAATCACAGCAAAAGTTTTCCATATGGAAAGGAATGATGTAGTGAGAAGGCGTGTGCCTCAGCGGCTAGAAAAGCTGGAAAGATAACTTGGGATGATGAGAATGGAAGAAGAAAGACTGGATAAAAAAGAAGGGAAAAGGAAGATAGGGTGAGAGAGGATAAGAGGGATGGAAGAATATGAAAGGAATCTTACTCGCGAATCGTGACCTTGCCGCCGAGGGCTTGGCCGGGGAGGCCGCGTTCAAGCCGGACGCGCACAGCACCCTTATTCCCGTGTGGCGCGCTGATCACGCCCGTGATTTCCTTCTTCTCCCTGCCAGGGCTCGTCCAGACGATCGTCTTGCCGACAAGCTTTTCAGCTTCCTCTCTGCTGGTCACGCCGGGAATGGTCAGGATGACTTGGCGTGTATTCTGCGTCCGCCTGCCACGACGATAACTGACTACGATAGCATCCATACGCGAGAACGGCAACCCCCAGGCGCTTTTAAACCTTATGTCCCGCTGAGTGGAATATTCCGAGAGAGCATGTTTAAAAGAAGATGGTGGTGGAGGACCGTGCGAGGTGATGGCTCATGCGTCCCGCGTATGACCAAGCCGGAGGCCCCTACCGTTTTCTCCCAGCGTATCATCCGTCAGGCCGAGCACTCCTCCCTGAACGAGTGGAGGATCCCATCCTGGGTGGACTGGAAATGGCCATCCTCGCGAAGGAACGATTCACACGATGGATGGGCAGGCTGAGGAAGGGGATAAGCGACGCGGTGAGGAGGATGGAAGAGGAGCATGCAAGGACAATGCGGTGGCTTGCAGAGGAACGACCAGACCTTCTCTATGAGTTCTTCAACCCACCCTCCTCTATCTAAAATATTCCCCCTTCTCCCTCTTCACCATCTCATTCACTTTTCTTATTTTCCTAATACCTCTTCCAGGGATGACTTCTTCAAGGAAAATCCCTCCTACAGGGAATGTGCCTTTCATAATGAGAAAAGAACCGGTGAGAAAAGGAGTACTACAGGAAGGGGATCTATTAAGGCTTGAGGGTGAGCTTGTAGAACATGTGATCCTGCTCGTACGGCTCAAGCCGGCTCTTCCAATGGATCGTGAAGTGTTCTTTCAATTCTTCTTCCACCTTGGCATACACGGCTCGTGCGGGGCGTGTCGCGTCAATACTCTTCGCCTTCACCGCGAGAAGGATGATAGTGGTGGGATCAGCATAGTATCGGGCATTCTCCGTGAGGATGCGCGCCTGGTCCGGCTGGGCAATATCCTGGATGATGAGATCATACGCTGTCGCATAGGCTGCATACGCTTCGGGATGACGCGCATCCCTCAAGAGGGGGATAACGTTCGGATAGTACTGTTTGACGAGCGTGGAGAGCTGCGCGTAGGGGATACGGGCGAATTCAATCGCGAGGATACTCCCCTCCGGGATGAGGCTTGCCAGATGGCTCACGGTTGTGCCGGTCGCCGCGCCAAGGTAGAGGATGCTCGCATCCTCCCTAAGCGTAAGCGTGAGGCCTTTGAGGAGTGCCGCGGCAAGCTTGCTCTGCGTGGGCTTCCACTCACGATACGCCTTCCCCTGGAGGCTAATCACGTCACGCGCAGGCCATCCGGCTGGTGTGGGCGTGTAGAGGCGCTTCCCCCTCCGGATGAGGAGTTTGTTCATGCATTCTCACCCTGAAGCCAGTCTGTGGGCAGGTTTTTCGCTTTGAGCTTCCGCTCCGCGAGGCGGATGATCTCATCAGCGTCTCCTCTCGTATAAGCGTCATGGCGTGCGGCGATGCTGATGAGCTCGGCGAGGACGCGTGCCGCTCTCGCTTTTTCTGCCTTGGGGAGGCGTTGGACGAGTGGATGCTGATAGATGAGCCCATACTTTGGCGTTGGCTTCCCTTTGCGGAGGGCGGTGAAGAGGGCTTTCTCGCTGCCGAGGAGTTGGATCTTGCCCGCATGCATGCGTGCCAGCTGTTGGAGCGTACCCGCCCGGGTGAGGAGGCGGATGAGGAGGCGTGGCGTTGCAATCCTGCTCGTGACGGGAGCAATCTTCTGGACTTGTTGGAGGACTTCTTCTTCAAGCTCTCGTGTCTCACGTTCCTCTTCTTCAAGCCTGGCTGCTTCGCGTTGCACGAGGGGGAGGTATTCCTCACGGAGGGTTGGATCCTGCAGCTTGTCAAGCTGGTGGAGGATCTTCTCCCCATGCTCAGCAGTGCTGAGCGGTGCAATATCCTGGAGGATGGTAAGGAGTGCTTGTCGTGCCTCGTGCTGATGCTTCTTCCGCTGCTCGGCATACTGCCATGCGTGCACGAGCACGGCTTCTGGTGTGAAGCTCTCCTTTAATCGTTGGATACCATCTTCTAATGCCTTGTCGTGGAGGTTGATGAGGCTCGCATAGGCTTTCCGCTCCGCGCGGGCATGCGCATCCCACTGGAAGACTGCATGCGGATAGGCTTTGCGAAGAATGGCTGCTTCGGGAGCAGTCGGTGGGAGGAGGATGCGGAGAGTCCCTTCAAGACGGGGTGGATGGTGGAGTGAGGAGAACTTGTATTCGCCAGTCTCATCCGTGAGGATGATAAGCTCGTCAGCAAGGGGGATGAGTGTGAAGGCCATTACGCAGAGGGAAACAGAGTATGGTTTTTAGAAGATTTGGGGTGTGGACGGGCCGGGATTCGAACCCGGAGCCTCTCCGCTGCGAACGGAGCGTTCTACCAGGTTGAACTACCCGCCCAGGAAGGAGGAGGCAGGAGGATGGCGTTTTATAAGGTTTCGTTCTTCATGTTCCGTCTTCGCGAGATGCGTGTCGTCCAAGCCTTGTTCTTTTTTCCCTCTTCTTTTTCTGAAAGGGATCCTTCATTACCGAAAAGTGTAGGGAAGATGATAGAAAGAAAGAGAGGAGGGAGAAGGGGAGGAAGGGAGAGGAAGCGAAGACGAAAGGGAGAAGAGCAGAGGTGGAAAGAGGAGAAAAGAACGTCGCTTATTCTTCCTTCTTCTCGCCCTCGCGGCGGATGACCTTGACGTGGTCCATCTTGAGCGTGATGGGAATGCTCACTGCCGCGTCGAGCAGGGTGACGACAAGCTCATGCTTGACTGGGTCAACGCGGACGACCTTGGCTTTTTCACGCTTGAACGCGCCACTAATAATCTCAACGATATCATTCTTCCGAACGTCAATCTCCTGCTTCTTCGCGACTTCAAGCATGTGTTCAATCTCATTGAAGGGAACGTCACGCTCGAGCACGCCCTTTGCATAGGGAATGCCCCGGATGGCATTCGTCACGTCCATCCGGCTTTCCGCCTCGACGAACAAGTAGCCTGAAAGCTCGTGTGGTGCGATAATACTATACAAGCCGAGATTCTTCTTCCCCGCGGCTGCTGCGAGGAAGTCTGCAACCTGGTCTTCCTTACCCGCAGTCGTGCGGACGACGAAGATCTTCGTCTGCACGCCTTCAGCTTCCTGTTGGCTTGTCTCGCTCATGGTGGATCACACGATACGCTGGATGATAAGGCTGAGCATGGTGAGCGTGAAGCCGATCAGGCCGAGCAAGCTAATCCCCGCGCCAGTAACCTTGATGAGGAGTGCGAGTTCCTCACGCGTGGGCTTGCGCGTCACCTTAAGGACGCGGCGGCACTCGCTGATAAACTGGCGGAGCTTCTTCCCTGACACACAAGCTCACCCTGCTCTCCGCACGGAGCACCACACGCGTATTTTAAAAGTTATGGCTTTTCTGCATGCGTGTCATGCACTGTCCAGAAGAATCCTTCAGCAAGCGGAAGGAGCGTGCACGGCGGATCCTCCGCATCCTGCGGCGCGCCTATCCGGAGGAGGGGACTGCGCTCCAGTATAGAAAGGCATGGCAGTTGCTCATCGCGGTCATCCTCTCCGCGCAGACGACTGACGCCCAAGTAAACCGGGTCACACCACTCCTCTTCAAAAAATATCCGAGCCTGGAAGCGCTTAGCCGTGCGCGCTTGGACGTGTTGGAACGCATCCTCCATCCCACGGGGTATTATAAGAGTAAAGCACGGCGGATTCGTGACGCGGCACGCTACCTTCTCAAAGAATATCAGGGAGAAGTACCACTCCGGATGAAGGATCTCGTCCGTATTCCTGGCGTGGGGAGGAAGACGGCGAATGTCATCCTCCACGAGCTCAACCAGCCCCCGGAGGGGATTGTGGTTGACACGCATATCTACCGGGTGAGTAAGCGCCTCTGCCTCAGCACTGCCAACACCCCTGAGGGCGTGGAGGAGGACTTGATGCGCCTCTATCCGAAGAAGGATTGGAAGGCTGTGGGTGAAGCATTCATCCGTCACGGTCGGAGCGTGTGTCATGCGCGGAAGCCCGCCTGTGAAGCATGCCCTGTAAGGGAGTTGTGTCCGAACAGGAGGGAGGGGGAAGCATAGGCACCTCCAAACCGTGAGAAGAGTGTTTCTCCACCAACCCCCTTCTCTCTTCATAATAAGGGGAGGAAGAAAGAGAGGATGAGAGAAACGGGTTTTATGCGCTCACGGATTGCCTGCGAGGGGAGCGTCGTCGTGAGTTGTCACGTCTTGGGCGGTCGCGCTGAGAGGATCCGCGCACCGGCCGTGGCTTTTGCATGACGCTGATCTCATAGTCGTGCCGGTCAAGCACGCGCTGGAAGTTCTGATGATCCTCCGGGCTGAGGAGCGTGATTGCTTTTCCCTTCTTGCCCGCGCGTGCCGTGCGTCCAACGCGATGCTTGAAAGCATCCGCATCCTGGGGGACGTCATAATTATACACGTGCGTGACATTCTCAATATGGAGTCCTCGCGCGGCCACATCAGTCGTCACGAGCACACCACCATGCTTCTTATACACTGCGAGGGTGCGTTCGCGCTTTGACTGTGGCATGCCACCATGCAGTGGGAGTGCCTTCACGCCACGCTCCGCGAGCCTTTGGACGAGCAGGTCGACCATGCGGCGCGTGTTGACGAAGACAATACTCTTCCCGGGATCCATGCGGATGAGTGCGGCGAGCACGCCGGGCTTCTCGCGGCGTTCAACATCAATATACACCATGTCTAATCGTTCTGACAGGTCTTCCTCGACGTGAACGTGCACGGGCTTCCGCATGAGCTTCTGTGCGAGGCGTTCCACGGTGGGTGTGAGCGTGGCGCTGAAGAAGAGCGTTTGCCGTTCCCGTGGGAGGTGGTGGATGATGCGTTCAACATCCGGGAGGAAGCCCATGTCAAGCATCCGGTCAACTTCGTCAAGCACGAGGATACGCGTGTTCAGCTCGAGGCCGCGCTGGATGAGGTCAAGCAGGCGGCCGGGCGTTGCGATGATGATCGTCGCGTCTTCCGCAGCCTCTTGTTGTGGGGGGAGGTCGACACCACCATACACGGCCACGGCATTATGGGGGAGGAGTTCGCCTACCGCGTCACGGATTTGGAGGGCGAGTTCGCGCGTTGGTACGAGGACGAGGCCTTCCCGCTTCGCGTTCGTATCAAGCCGTGTGAAGGCGAGGATGAATGCCAGGGTCTTACCACTTCCCGTGGCGGCCTGGCCGATCACGTCCCTCCCCTCGAGAATGTGGGGGAGTGCGGCTGCTTGGATGGGTGTTGGCGTGGGATAGTTTCGTGCGAGCTTCTCCCGTACGCTTTGGGGGAGTTTGGGATGGTTGAATACCATTCTCTCATTCACCTTATTCTCTTTTATGTTATTTTTTAGGCATGGTGCGTGGAGAGGGAAAAAGCTGCGTTGGGTGATCAGCAGGAGAGAAGAGCGGTTTTCTCTTCATGATGCGGCTGACCAGCAGTGCTTTTTTTTCTCCATTCACGATCCAGGCAGCATCCAGGTCAGAAGGACTCATCCCTCACAAGAGGATGAAGCCATTCTGTGATGACTGCTTTGAGAAGAGCATTCGTTCGTGTCTTCTCACACCGAGGAGTATTGGGACATCCCACGGGAATGGGATGGAGAAGACGCTTATCCTGCTCTCCACTGGGAAGGCCAGCATCATCTCTTTTTAAGCCTATGCGTTCCGCTGTTCTTTCGGCTTCCAGGCGATCGTCTCACTGCCAAGGTCTTTCACGATCACGCCTCGCGCTACGAGCGTGTCACGCAGCCGATCCGCTTTTGCATAATCCTTCTCCTCGCGTGCCTTGCGCCGCTCCGCGAGCAAGGCTTCCTCCTCGGGAGTGAGGGGTTCGAGTGGGAGCGTGATGCTCAGTATGCTATTCATTTCTTCAAACACGCTGAGGGCGCGTTCAACATCACCCCGCTGCAAGGCTGGGAGGCGCGCATGCACGAAGTGCATAAAGTCATTCAGCACGGCAAATGCACGGGGCGTGTCAAAATCATCCGCCACCGCTTCAAGGAAGGCGTCAGCGAACGCATCCACGCGTTCAAGGAAGCTCTGATTCGCCATACCCCTCCGGGATTCACGCAAAGCCTGCAGGGTAACATAAAATTCTGTTGTCCGATCAACGAGGGCTTCCATCCCCTCAAGGGCTTGAAAGGTGAAGTTCAACTGCTGCCGATAATGCCCTGAGAGCAAGAGTGCTCGCACTGCTGTCGGCCGATAGCCTTTCGCCTCGAGATCACGCAGCGTATAGACATTCCCCAGGCTCTTACTCATCTTCCGCCCCTCGACGAGGAGATGCTCATTATGCAACCAGTAGTTCACGAAGCGTAAGCCCTGTTCACGGCAGGTGGTACAGACGGCCTCGCTCTGCGCGATCTCATTCGTATGATGCGGGAAGACCAGGTCAACACCACCACTATGAATATCAAGATGCGGTCCGAGGAGTGCTGTGCTCATCGCGGAGCATTCAATATGCCAGCCAGGCCTGCCATTCCCAAGCTCAGTCTCCCAATAGACATCACCATCCTCGGGCGTCCAATACTTCCACAAGGCGAAATCAGCCGGGTCCTCCTTCCCATACTCATCCCGACGGACACGACCACTCCCACCCGCCTTGAGCTTGCTCATGTCAAGCCGGGCGAGCTCACCATACCGTTCAAACCTGCTGACACGATAGTAGATGCCATCCTCAGCCTTATACGCGTAGCCGAGCTCGAGCATCTGCTTGATCATCTCAACCATGCGCGGAATATACTCTGTCGCACGAGGATAATGCGTTGCCGGGAGGATCTGCAGCTTAGCCAAGTCTTCCATAAAAGCACGCGTATACCGTTCCGTGAATTCCTGCAGGCTGACGCCTTCCCGCTGCGAGTCACGGATCGTCTTATCATCCACATCCGTAATATTCATCACATGCAACACGCGATAGCCCAGCCTGAGAAGGACACGCTTCACCAGGTCCGCAAAGACATAAGCCCTAAAATTACCAATATGCGCATAATTATACACGGTCGGACCACAACTATAAAAGCGGACAAGACCAGGCGTGACCGGCCTGAAGACTTCCTTCTCCCGGCTAAGCGTATTATACACGCGGAGCGAAACCATGCAGAGAGAAGCAGCATGGGGGTTTTAATGGTTTATGCTTAGCATGATGATTCCAGTTACGATGCTGGCTAGGAGTATAGCACACCCTAAGGCGAGTAAGGAATCCCTATTAGAAGATTAAGAAAAAGGAGATAAGATAAGGAAAGATCGTGGTGGGAGAAAGAAAGGGAGATGAGAAGAAAGAGATTGAAAAGAAAGGAGAAGAGGAAGAGAAAAGAGAAGCCTAGTCCTCCCATGTTAAGGCTGTCGCGCGGAGTGGGGAGAGGAAAGGATAAAGCGTGATGGTGAGGATGCTGAGGCTTGCTGCGAGGGTGAAGACCGTGTGGGGTGTGAGGGAGTGGAGGAGGATGCCGAGGACGAGTGGGTTGGGCAGCCAGAGGAGGCTCAGCACTGCCTGGCGGGCGCTGAGGATGCTTGCGCGTGAAGCCTCCGGCAAGAGGTGGTTGAGGAGTTCCTGCTCGGCATAATACCAGGCTTGATGCGCGGTGAGGATGAGCATTCCTCCCAGCATGATCAGCCATACGGATGGGAGGATGGTGAGCGTCCACGCCGTGAGGCTGAGCGTGAGGGGGATGAGCAGGTTCTCCCTGACGAGACGGGGGAGGATGAATCCCTGGAGGCTGGCAAGACCATTCCTCGCGGCACTATACACGCCGAGGAGGACGAGCGGAAGCCCCTGCTGGACGAGATAGGGCTGATAGCTCATATACCATGCTTCCTCAAAGAAGAATGCGGAGAGGTAGAGGATGAAAAGCTTTAGCATGAAGGGCTTCCGGAGGAAGGAGAGGCTCAGATGGAAATGTTCTCGTAGTCGTTCTGCCCTCCCCTTCGGATTAGGAAGTGTTAGGAGGAGGATACTCGCGATGAGCGTTGCAAGAATGCTTAACACGTAGGGATACGTGTAGGAGCGTGCTGCGATAAGGCTTCCGATGGGCGCGGCAATGATGAGCGCGGTAAAATGAAGACTATCCGCCCTGCCGAGGAGACGGGTAAAATCACGCTTTTCAGTGAGGCGTGCAATGAATGCTTCGCGCGCGCCCGAGGTGAACGCACTGCTCACGCCGACAAGCGCGCCCGCAAGGAGGAATGGCCAGAGGCTCCATGCAAGGACCTCGCTGACGAGTGCCGCCATGCTCGCGAGGAGTGCGATGAGAAGACTCTGCCGATAGCCAAGCTGATCCGCAAGCACGCCTGACGGATACTCGAAGAGGAGGCTTGCAGCATACGTCATACTCGCGATAAGCCCGATACTCGCATAGTCCAAGCCCCGGCTCTGGAAGAAGAGGATCCAGATGGGCGTGTGAAAGGATAATCCGCTCAGGAATTCTGCGATGATGAAGCGTGTAGACACGTTCATAAGAGAATTGTCAAGAGGAGAGAGGATTTATGACGTTTTCCCTTAACCTTATGGGATTGTAAAGAAAAAACCTCATTTTCTAGGATTTTGATTCTTTCCTTAAGATTTCTAACATCTCAGAAGCATTAACAATCTGAAGGTTAAACTCTTTTGCAACGAGAGAATTATACTTGTCTCTTAGAGTTACATCATTTGTTATGAAATAATCTGCACGATTAAGAATGGAACTTGTTAGAAGATAAAGATCCTGCGTGTTCATATACGGGGTCTTAAAAACGAGTTCATCAAATACATCAAAATACCTATCGTCGGTTGAAGGGCGAACATCTTCCAAAAAGGATATAGCGGAAGGGGACTGTCCGATAATATCAAGATGGATAC
>WAPJ01000002.1 GCA_015520785.1 Candidatus Woesearchaeota archaeon | reverse complement strand
TGGTCGTGCTCGTCATCACGGTCATCCTCATGTTCATCATCCTCGGGAAGATTATAGGGCTTGCAACGCAGATGAGCTGTACGATCAAGACGCGCGTGCACGAGTTCTTCAACCGGCCACTCCTCCATCCCTGCAAGGAAGAGAAGATCATCGAGGGGAAGGATACGCACGAGTCGCTTGCAGCAGCAGTCCAGGAAGCCATGCTGAGATGCGCGTCAACCTACCTGCATGATCCGAAAAAGCCGCTCGGCTATCAGCAGTATTGCATCCCCTGCGCGACAATCCACTTCCAGAACGTTCAAACGTATGCGGACATAGAAGATCTCATCTCACAACCCGTCCTCTTCAAGAACGGCCGGCAGGCGCTCAGCATCTACAGCTATCTGAAGAACATCCTCCCCCCAGACTGGACGAGACCGGACAGGGACGGCCCATTCAACCCGCTCTTCTCCGAAAAGGATGCTGATCGTGTCAACCAGCTCGGCGCTGCCCGCGTCTGGCGCGTCTACTATTATCAGAAGGCGCATGCAGGACTAAGGAATCTGAAACCATCACTCAGTTTTAATCCCACTACTTGGGAGACGATCATCCTCCTCCCGAATACTGATGCTGGGAGCGGGCTTGCACGAGAAGTGTGCGGCGTGATCCGTGAAGCACCAGGCGAGGAGGGATGAGGCATGCTCACACCACGCGTCATGATCGCGCTCATCCTCAGCATGATCACCCTTCTCCTCGTCACGCTCACGATCGGCATGCTCGCCCAGCCCCTCAAGCATTTTCAAGCGGGGTGTGAGGGTATCAGCATGCTCCAGCGTGCGAACGCATGGCTCCAGGGCGTGCGGATTGACACGACGCATCCCCTCGCGGGACTGAGCAAGACGGATAGGGAGGTGGAGGAACGCGTCTGCCCCCCGCGGATTATTCATGCGAGCCCTCGCACGCCCGAGCAGACCGTGGTACGGCTCATCGCGGACGAGATGGTCCGCTGCTGGACGCTGCATGGCATGGGCAGGGTGAATTATGCGCCCAACGCGGCGGGGAATATGAATTATTGCATGCCCTGCACGTATATTACCCTTGAGAAGGACATTCACGGGTTGAATGAGTATCTCTACACGCAAACCCTTCCCGGGAGGAGGATAACCTATGCGGAATACATCCTCGGCGAAAGCCAGGGAGAAAGCGTGAACATAAGGAGGGAGGAAGACACGCTTCCCGCGGGGAGGTATGTCCTCCTCTTCTATCAGGATGTGAAGGGAGACTGGTGGCGGATCCTCACGAGTGGGCAGACTACGGAGATACCTGTTGATGTGGGAGTGAAAGGCTCATTCGGGAGTGCTGCGGGCGCGATCATTCGGAAGCTCGGATATCGCGCGCTCACCTCGAGTGGGAGAGCACTCGGCTTCATCGGGAAGCGTCTCGGCCTTGTTGGTTTTATCGTTGTAACTAGCGCGTCCTTCGCGGGGGACGTGTATGCGAGCACACACCCAACGAGGGCTACGTCAAGCCTCCTCCTCATCAGGCTGGATGAGAATACGCTGCAGAATGATACGCAGTGCGCACAGCTCGTGCATGATTCCAATCCGGAGGGAGGAGAGGAAAAGAAATGAGGCTTCCATGAGGCGGGAGGATTAGCTGCATCCTCCGAGACGAGAGCGCTTAAGAAGAGAAAGAAGCGTGTACACACCCGTGTTTGAGGACTAGCGTAACACCTTGGAGAAAAAAAGAAGCGGGAGAAGAATGGATGAGAGGGAGAATGGAAAAGAGGAAGGTTAAAAAGGAGGATGCGCGGAGGAGAGTGCGAATGGTTGAGGAGAAGAGACGTGTGCGGCATGCGGGTATTGCGTTGGACACGCTCGGCTGGCTCATCCTAAGCGTGATCATCCTCATCATCATCGTCCTCATTATCATGCATGCACAACCACTCGCCGAGCGGGGGCTCGAGCAGATCAGGACGATCCTCAGCCTCATCTAAAAGGCGAAAAGGAGGGTGAAGCAGTATGAGCGCGCGTCGTGGGATGGAACTCTCATTGAACACGATTGTCATCGCGGTCATCGCAGTCATCATCCTCGTCATCCTCATCATGCTCGTAAGTAATAGTGCGAAGAAGTACGTGCAGACGGAAACCAGCGTGACGAGCTGTGGGAGCGGGATTCTCAGCACGTATACGTGTATTGATCAGACAACCGCCGAGCGGGAAGGACTTCGCTGTCTCAGCACGGGCTGTCCCAAGGGGAAGCTCTGCTGTCCTGCCAGCAGAGAGAAGGACGAATAAGAGAGTGAAAGAGAAGGAGAGAAAGGAATGCGAGTTGAGCGGGATAAATCATAAAAAGCCAGCCATGCTCTTCGCATCGCATGCCTCCCCGCGTGAGTGAAGAAGCCATTCTCAGTCTCCTCCAGCAGCGCGGCCCTCTCACGGAGGGCGAGCTTGCCAAGGCATTCAGCATGGAAACCCTCTTCATCGGCGCGTATCTCAGCACGCTTGCCAGTCAGGGAAAGCTCAGCGTGAGCCGCGAATCCTACAGGGGGAGTAAGCTCTACTATCTCCCCGGACAGGAGCGTGCAGTCGCGGAACGCCTCATCACCCAGCTCGAGGGGGAAGAAGCACGGCTCATCAAGCGACTAGAAGAAGAGGTGCTCCTCGAGGATGACCTGCTTGACGCGCGTGAGAGGATTATCCTCCGCAGGCATCCTGACATTGTCATCCCCCTCATCATCACAACTCCCACGGGTGAGAGGCTCGTCTGGACGAGCCGGCTTGCTGATGAGCATGCCGTGCGGAGAGCGCTTGAAGACACGCGGAAGACCATTCACCAATCACGAGCAAGTCGAGAGGATGAACACACTATCGTGGAAACCCCACCCTCCCAGTCCGGGAGGGAGGAGAACACGCCCATGCGCGAAGAGGAGAAAGAAGAGGAGAGGAGAAAGGCGAATGCTCCTCCCAGTCGGGAGGAGAAGCGGGGAGAACGGCTCACCACTTTCAAGAGGAACGAGAAAGAATCCGCCGATCAGCAGGAAATGAAGGGAGAGGAGAAGGGAGCATACGCTCAGCTAGGGCATACGCGGCTTGAAGCACGCCTCCACGCGAGCCTGCCCGGCTTAAGCGTTGAACGCATCATCCTCCGGCGGGAGAAGGAACTCATCCTCCTCGGGAGTCTTCTCCTGCAGGGCGTGCGGATTCCCGTGCTCGTGCACGCGCGTGATAAGAAGAGTGTGAATGAGCGTGACGTGTATGAACTCCTCGGCAGGGCATGGCAAGCGAGAAGACATCCGATCCTCGTGACGAACGGGCGACTGCAGAAGCAGGCACGCCAGCTCGAACAGTATGTGACACTCATCCCCCTCAAATAAGATTCTCAAAGAAAAATCCGAGTTCTTATAAAACACGGCATGCTTAAGCATGCCGCATGGATCGGCATGGGAGTGACGCGCTCCTCGTCATGCTCGCGCTCATCCTCACCGCAGCCTATGTTGGCTTCGCCTGGGCGTACGCGGTAAAAGTCACGGATGCGCGCGGCGTCAAGCTTGAAGCGCATGCCCAACAGCTCGCCGAGCTCTTCAACCTGCATGGCGCGATCAGCATGCTCGGCGGCGAAGCGAGAATCCCCTACACGTTCGGCAGATTAACGCCACGCGTCACGCTCGGGAAGGACCGGGGACCCTATGTTAAACTCTCCCTCCCACGAGAGAAGGGGGGTGAGATTCTTGGTGAAGCCCCCCTCAGCCTCCCCGAGGAGTGGATAGGCACGACAGCCTCCCGCGCGGGAAGCATGCTCATCCTCACACGAACCGCGCGGGGAGAGCTCACGCTAAGCGAACTCGCAGGAGGATCATGCGAGACGCTTGACAAAACCCATCTCAATCTCAAGGACTTTGCGGACGCGTATGCGGAGAAGGGAATACGGCTCATGATAACACCAAGCCTCAGGGAGGATAACGCATGGCATGCGCGGAGCGTGCTCGTCATCCCCCACAGGAAGGGTGCAGCATGCATCCTCCCCCTCCACACGCCCCCCGTCATCCTCCTCCCCGAGGGGGATGCTCTCCTCCCGCTTGTGAGGGAGGCGGCACGCATCCCTGTAAGAGGAGAAGAGGAGGGGCGAACGCTTACGGGGGAAGTCTATCTC
>WAPJ01000001.1 GCA_015520785.1 Candidatus Woesearchaeota archaeon | reverse complement strand
GTACGGATGTCAAGTAAGCATCATTCAACCGGTGTCGGAAGCTTGGCTCGCGGAGCGCGTTCAACACGCCCGGATGCTCATCCAGGAGTGTTTCCTGGAGGGGACTGATACTTCCCGTCCCGGCTGGCGGACTCACGTTTCCCTCGAGGAGTGCGGCACGATCAGCTGGTGGGAGGAAGAGCACGTAGAGGAGTGTGATGAGGCCGACCGTGATGATGAGCGCGGCTGCAAGCCCCGGGTCTGCCTGTCCACGACGCATACCCCTGCTTAAACCAGCGCGGCTTTATAAAAGTCTCTTTTTGGATATCCTCTTTTCTGTTCTCCTTCTCACAGCTTCCCCCTCCCTCCTCTCCTCCAGCAGGTTCCCTTATCCTCTCGCTTTTTTTCTTTTCTCTGTATCCTCCTCTCAAACATCCTCTTCTCTCTCTTTTCCATTCTCTTATCCCCCTTTTTCCTCTTTTATGCAGGATCTTGATGAGATGGGATGCGCCCGGACTGAGAGGATAAAAGAAGAGAGAATGCCCGTTGAAATAGATGGGATGTGAGAGCGGGGGAAGGAGAAAAGGAAGGAAAGGGGTGATGAAGGAGGGGTATGAGCGTGTGATGAGAAGAGTGAGCGCGTAGGCTTAGCTGATCGGATAGCGGAGGAGACTGATAAACCCGCCGAGCTTTTCCGTCAGGCGGATGAGCTCGTCATCCGCCTCCGCGATGTGAACGCGGCTGCGCGAGGCGCGTGCCATGCTTAACAATTCCTCACGCTCTTCTGGCGTGAGCCTTCGTAAGGCTTTCGGCGTGCTGATAAGCGTTTCAACCGCGCCGAGTTCTAACGCGCGACGCACATCCTCACGCGTATAGGTGATCTTCTCTCCTTGTGCGAGGCGTTTCTTCACCTCTTCGAGAAGGAGGGCTTCCTCAGCAGCATCAATCCCTCGGAGGGCGTCGCGCACATCTGCTCGCTGGAGGAATTCACGCCATGAGATGGCATGACTACTCGTCACGGGAATCCGCTTCCACGCTGCTGGGAATCCTTCCAGCCAGAAGGCAGGACCGCCGATGAGAATATGATCATACTCGGCCGCGCGTTCTTCTACAAGCTTTCTGACGCGCTCCGCGACGGGGAGGCTTTCAGCATCACGCTTCCCACCAAGCTGGAGGTTCTCTCTCGCGAGGAGTTTCAGCCGGCCGTACGCGAAGGTTGCGAGCGTCACGTGCTTCTCGTCAAACAGGACGAGGAGAATCTTCCTCCTCCCAGCATCAGCCGTGCGGAGGCGTTCATCAGCTTCACGCCAGTCAGCCTTCTCAACGCGCAGCCAGTCCCCACTACTCAGGCGGAACGTATGCATGCTTCCCTTGGGGATGTCATCATGCTCATCCACGGTGCGGCCGCGGATGACAAGCCGGTCACCATCAAACGAGACGTCTTCAACGCTGAGCGTGAGCGTATACGTCTTCCGCACCTGCTCCTTGCCGAGGAGGACTTTTCGCGTGGTCTTTGCGCGGACGCGATCGCCAGGCTGGATGATCCTGCTCAGCAGCCATGCGTCATACGCGTCCTCAAGGATGAAGTCGCGCGCCTTCCCCTTTCCTTTTGTGCGCATACTTTTCTTCGCGGAGCGGGCGTGCTTCTTAAACACTCCTCTTTTAGCCGAACATGCTCGGCTTTTCCTCCTCATGCTGATAGGCTTCCGCGGCTTTCGCGAAGTCTTCCATGCGGACCTCGTCCCGATCCTGGCGGATGGCCTCATAGCCCGCCTCGGTCACTACGGCTTTAATCTCCGCGCCAGTCAGGCCTTCAAGCATGCCCGCCAGTTGTTCGAGATTAACATTCTCTGCGAGGCGCATCTGCCGCGTGTGAATCCGGAGGATTTCAAGAACACCATCACGACCGGGGGGTGGAACATGGATTTGCCGTTCCAGCCGTCCTGGACGCGTAATAGCCGGGTCGAGAATGTCAGGCCTGTTTGTCGCGGCGATAATCTTCACATCTCCTAACGGCTGGAAGCCGTCAATCTCCGCGAGGAGTTGCATGAACGTCCGCTGGACTTCACGTTCACCGCTCGTCCCCAGTTCGATCCGCTTCGCGGCGATCGCGTCAAGCTCGTCAATGAAAATAATGCTGGGTGCGCGTTCGCGTGCGAGCTTGAAGACCTCGCGGACGAGCTTCGCGCCCTCACCAATATACTTTTGCACGAGCTCGCTGCCGACGAGTTCAATAAAGGTTGCATTCGTCGCGCTCGCCACCGCCTTCGCGAGCAGTGTTTTCCCCGTTCCTGGCGGGCCGTGGAGGAGCACTCCTTTGGGTGGTGTGATGCCAATCTTCTCAAAGACGTGCTTCTTGAGGAGGGGGAGTTCAACCACTTCCCTGATTGCTTGTTTCTGCTCGTCCAGGCCGCCAATATCCTCCCAGCTTACCCGTGGCTTCTCAATAATCACGTATTGTTCAACGTCAAACT